>JALYXI010000453.1 GCA_030947245.1 Acidobacteriota bacterium | reverse complement strand
TTCTCGGATTATCTGGCTCATTACCAGGCGGAAGTAAAGCCGCGGGTGCGGGAGGAGGTGTTCGCCAGTTTTTTCCTGAACAACAGCCCGTACCAGAGCCCATATGGCTTCAGCTTCAACAAGGACATTCGCGCTCTTGCTGAAGAGCGGACTACGGTCAACGCGGCGCCCTGGTACACGGCTGCATTCGGCTTCGCGGCGGCGCGGGAAGAATTGAAGAATACGTATGTTGTCGATTTTGGACGTAGAGATTTCCCGCTCAGGCGGAATCAGCAGGGCTTGTATTGGGAGAACCGTTTTCAATTCGGGCAGCGGTTCTTTCTGAATGCCGGGGTCCGGGAAGAAATCTTTGAGCAACCGTTCATTCCGGCGGCGCCCACCAGCCCTCCCTACTCAACCCGGCCCAGCCTGAAGGGGCAGTCGTACAGCCGGATTAATCCCAAGATCGCCGCGGTGTATGCGCTGGGGTCCACGCGATTTCATTCTTCGTTCGGGACGGGCATTCGGCCACCCGGAGGGTCTGACCTGGCATTCACGGACAACCCGGTGCTGAAGCCGGAGAAGACTTTTAGCGTCGATGCCGGCGTAGAGAAGCGGGTCCTGGCGGATCGCCTTTCTTTGCAAGCGACGTATTTCTATAACCGCTATTCGGATCAGATCGTTGGATTGGGCGGCAATCTTTCAGTCCTTGGCCGCTACCGGACCGGCAACCTGTCCCGCTCCCGGTCGCAAGGCGCGGAGTTCGCGGCCGAAGTGAGGCCGGCGCGCTGGCTGATGCTGAGCGGAAACTATACTTACCTGGACACTGCCGTTCTTGCGCTGAACGGAAGCGATTCTCTGGTGCAGGCGTTCTACACGCTGGGGCAGCAGCTTCCCCGCCGTCCGAAACATTCGGGAGCGCTGGTTTCCAGTTTCCAGTTCCGGCGCGTGAGCGCGAACATCACCGGATATTTCCGTGGTGAAATTCTGGATGTGGAGCCAAACTACGGGACGTCCGGCGGTTTTTACCGGAATACCGGATTCCAAAATATAGGGTTCAACCTGAATTACCATTTGGACCATGGATTTACCGTATACGGGTATCTGCGCAATGCGCTCGACCAGCGTTATGAAGAGTTGCTGGGCTACCCGTCGCCGCTGCTGAATTTCACGGCGGGCGTGAAGTGGAGCTTTCCGAGGGGGCGCTCATGAGTGATTCTGAAGGGCAGTTCGATCAACCGCGGATCGCGATCAATCGCGTCTACACGCGACTCGGCGATACGGGAGAAACAGCGCTGGCGGGTGGCCGGCGCGTGCGTAAGGACGACCCGCGGATTGAATGCTACGGCACCGTGGATGAACTGAATTCGCTGGTTGGATTGGCGCGATGCACGCTTGAAGACCTGAGCGCGGCGGGGCGCCCGGTGCGGGAACTCGCCGTGATTCTGAAGCGGGTTCAGCATGAACTGTTCAACGCAGGGTCCATCCTTGCGACCTTGCCTGAGGACGTTCACCCCCGCCAGCCGCGTGTGACGGAAGCGGAGGTAAGGGCACTGGAACAGGAGATGGACAAGATGAATGCGGAATTGCCCGCCTTGCGCAGTTTCGTGCTGCCGGGCGGGAGCCGGGCCGATGCGGAACTTCACCTATGCCGGACAGTTTGCCGCCGCGCGGAACGGATTTGCACTTCACTCGATCCCGGTGATCGGGATACACTGAAATATCTGAACCGGCTTAGCGACGCTTTGTTTGTGTGGAGCCGCTGGGTAAATCATCAGTTGGGTATCGAAGAAACGCTCTGGCAGCCGAATGAAGCGGCTTCGGCCCATTCATAAAGGAACCGATATGGAACAGCAACAGCAGATCCGGCCTTTGTCACTCACGCTCACGATTCTGAGCGGTTGCGCTCGTTTACTGCCGCACCCGCCCAATTTCACTCCGGTGGGCGGGATGAGCCTATTTGCGGGAGCGCGGCTGCCAGGCTGGCAGGCCTACTTGGTTCCGCTTGCCATGATGGCGATCACAGATCCGCTGCTGGCTCTGCTGTTCGGTATGCCCGGATATACACGCGTTTCGCCGTTTATCTATGCCAGCTTCATGATCAATGTCTGGATCGGGCGAACGCTGCTTGCGCGATCTGAAAATCCGGTGCGGATCGGCGCCGCGGCGTTTTTGTGCAGCCTGCAGTTCTTTCTGATTACCAACTTCGCGGTTTGGATGGGAAGCGCATTTTACTCGCATTCCGTTAGCGGCCTTGCCGCTTGTTACTCCTCGGCGTTGCCGTTCTTCGGTCGAACGCTGGGCGGCGATCTGTTATTCTCCGCTGTGTTGTTCGGGCTGCACTCTTTCCTGAGCCGCCGCGTTGCCGCACGCACGGAACGAAGCGCTTTACAGGCTGTTTGAAGCGGATTTTTGTTTCGTGGAGCGGTGGAAAAGATTGCGCCTGGGCCCTTCGCCGGATGCGATTGGAAAGCACGCCGATCGCAGGCTTGATTACCACCTTCGATGCCGAGCAAGGGAAGATTCCAATTCACGGCGTGCCTTTGAGTTCTATACGGGAGCAGGCGCAAAGCCTGAATCTTCCGATGGTTGAGGTCGGCCTTCCCGGCTACTGTCCGAATCCGGTCTACGTCGACCGGTTCACAAAGGCCTGCCGCTTGGCAGGGGTGGATACCGTGGTCTTCGGCGATTTGTTCCTGCGAGAAGTACGTCAATTTCGTGAACAAAGCTTCCCACTGCTCGATCTGATGTTTCCCCTGTGGGGCAGCGATACCGCAGTGCTCGCGCAGGAGATGTTGGCCGGTGGCGTTGCCGCAACTATTACAGCCGTCAATCCAGAGGTGCTTCCCGTCACATTGATCGGCTGTCCTTTCGACCAGCGCTTTCTTCAGAGTCTTCCGCCCACTATCGATCCGTGTGGCGAAAACGGTGAGTTCCATACCCTTGTGGCCCCTTCATGCCTCGCATTATTAGCCTAGTTTCCAGCGCGACCGAGATCGTTTATGCGCTGGGCGCGGAGGAGTGGCTGGTTGGCCGCTCGCATGAGTGCGATTATCCGGCGGAAGTACTCGCGTTGCCGTGCTGCAGCCGTCCGCAGTTCGATGTGGTTGGGAATAGCGCGGAGATCGATCTGCGAGTGAAAAGCACTCTGAGCAGTGCGGTTTCCATCTATGAAGTGCTCGATGATGTGCTTGCAGCATTACAGCCCACGCACATACTGACACAAACTCAATGCGAGGTTTGCGCTGTCAGTTTAGGAGATGTTGAGCGCTCTGTTGCTTCGTCTCTTCCGAGCCGGCCTATCGTTGTTTCGCTGAAACCGGATTGTCTCGCCGACATCTGGGAAGACATCCAGAGGGTGGCGGACTCAATCGGACTTCAAACGAGAGGCGAGACTTTGGTTTCCGAGCTAAAAGGGCGCATACAGCGCATGTCCAAGCTCGCGAACGATAGACAAGAGCGGCCTCGCGTGGCTTGCCTCGAATGGTTGTCTCCTCTGATGGCGGCAGGTAACTGGGTTCCCGAGTTAGTAGGGCTTGCGGGTGGCGAGAACCTATTCGGAGAAGCGGGGAAACACTCTCCTTGGTTGTCATGGGACGCACTGCGGGACGCGGACCCGGACGTAATTCTAGCTATGCCATGCGGATTCGACCAACGTCGAACGGAGTCGGAAATGTATTGGTTGGCGGAGCAGCCGGGCTACGACGAACTGAAAGCGGTGCGTTCCGGGAAGGTTTTCGCGACAGATGGCAGCAATTTCTTCAACCGCCCCGGACCGCGCATTGTAGAGTCTTTCGAAATGCTATGTGAGATGATTCACGGCGGTTTAGACCCGGCGCGTCATTTGCATCACCATCATTACAAGAAATCCAACCAGGAATACGAAAAATAAGATCTTCGCAATAGCAGCGAAAGCGAATGCGGTAACTCCGAAGGCAAATACCGCAGCCAGTACCGCTACAACCAAGAACAAGACCGCATATTGAAGCATCTACGTAACCTCTGGCCTGCATGTTGCATTTCGCTGGCCAGAACTATCGCGGAGGAGTGGCTGGAGGTGAGAGCTTTTCCAATTCCGCAAGCTGCGCCCGCACCTTCGAAGCATCCTGAGCATTGGGATTCGCTTCCAGATAGCTGCGCATCTGCTGTGCAGCGCCGGAATAATCCTGACGTTCCACCAGAATGGCGCTCAGGAGTTGGCCGGTTTTTGGCATACTATGGCGCGTATCGAGCTTTTGCGCTTCCCGGGCGCTCTTTTCGGCATTCTCCAAGTGCCGCAGATTCAGATTCGCAAGCGCGTTGTAATAGTAGGCCTGGGGAAAACCGGAAGCGTTCAGACGGATGGCTCGATCCGTCAAATCGAGCGTCTGTGCCCAATCGTTTGCCCGGGCCGCCATAAACGTCAGGTCCAGGTAAGGAGAGATAAATTTCGGATCGGCGGCAATCGCTTTCTGAAAATCGGCCGCTGCGTCCTGCGGCTGGTTGCGGGCAGATTCCATCCTGCCCAGCTCATACCAGACACTCGCGTAACCTGGATAGATTTCGACAGCCTTCCGGAACTGCTTCTCGGCGTCGGCTTGCTTTTCTTTCTTCAGCGCTTCCCTCCCCTTTTCAAAAGCTTTTTGGGCGTCCTTGGGAGCATTCAGACTGGCGAAGCTGATGGTGGTTCCTACCACGCCAGCCATGCGGTGGAGCACGATAGTGCCAATATCGGGATTATCGAAAGCGCGGTGAAACGAGAGATTGAGCGAGTCCGAGCGGAAACCCGGCAAAGAGGCGCGTATTTCACATCCGGAATAGCTGCGGTCCATGTTCGGGTTGTTCCCATTTAAGCGCGGCTGCTGCTGGCCGAAGCCGCCGGAGCCGAAACTGGAATCACTGGCATCCGCCATCACGCCGATGCCGCTATCCAATTGAAAACTGAAGCGCCCCTTCATGTCCGTGTAACCCTGGGGGCGCGGGGTGGCGCCGCAGATTTTTTCGATACGCACAGGCTCCGGCGGCGGCGTCCCATCATCCAACACCACCTTGCCTGACAGAAACACGGGCCGTGCGATGTCGGCTCCGTAGGGGGACGTATTGTTGGGTTGAGTTGTGGGATTGCGTGGGTTCGTATTCGTGTTTGTATTAGGCAGCCCGGGATTGGGTGATCCGGGAGAGACCGGCCTTCCAGGGGAGACACCTTTTTGGCCAAATCCTGCAAAGCTATAAAGAAAGACGGCGGGCAAAAGAAAAACAGAACACTTCATGAAAGCACCTCAGTAGAATCTGTCACCTGATTATGTCACAGCGCCAAGTTGGCGGGTTCCAACCCGTTATTATGAGGACTGCATGAAGCCTTCTTACCGCCTGACAACCGCCGCTCTCCTGATCCTGCTCGCTAGCTGCTCCTCAGCTCCTAAGCCGAAAGAAGCGGCAAACGCACCCGAGCCAGTTACCGGCCTTCACGCTCTGGCTCAGATGTTTTCTTCGGCACGAAGTTGGCAGCCGGATGCTTTGGTGCTGCGCGTCAATAGCCTGAACATAGGAAAGTTGAAGCCTCAACCGGGACGCGCGGAGGTTTGGCAGGGCATTTTTGTTTCGCCTACCGCGGGACAGTCCCGGACGTACACATTTTCAGTGGTGGATGTGAGCACTTCCGTACGGTCCGGAATCTTTCCGGATCCGCCCGCTCCGTTTTCGGCGAAATCGCAAACAGCGCAGCCCTTCAATATCGCGGCCGCCCGCAAAGACACGGACGAGGTTTACCAGACGGCACTCAAGCACGCGGCGGATTACACAAAGTCACATCCCGATCAGGAAGTGAACTACCTATTGGAACTGAACAATCGCGCCCCGGATGCGATGTGGCGCATTTTCTGGGGACCCAGCATCAGCGCCAGCGGCTTCTCTGTGCTGGTTGACGCCAGCAGCGGAGAGTTCTTCGAGACTCTCAAGTAATGCTTCGGGACTTGCTGACAGAACAGAGTAATCCGGCGTCGCGCGGCTTTGACCAACTGACCACGGAAGAGATGCTGCGGGTGATCAACGATGAAGACGCACGGATTGCGGCGGCAGTGCAGGCGGAAATCCCCGCAATCGCCCGCGCGGTGGACGGAATCAGCGCTGCGCTCACCGCGGGCGGCCGGCTGTTTTACATCGGTGCGGGAACCAGCGGACGGCTGGGCGTGCTGGACGCTTCAGAGTGTCCGCCGACGTTCAATGTTCCGCCGGATCGGGTGCAAGGCATCATCGCGGGCGGGGAGAGCGCGCTGTCGAGGGCCACAGAATCCTCAGAAGACGAGCCGGCGCTGGGCGTGCGCGATTTGCAGGCACGCGGGTTCACTTCTCGCGATGTGCTTGCCGGGATTGCCGCCAGCGGGCGCACCCCGTATGTGATGGGCGCGATAGAGGAAGCCAACCGGTTGGGCGCATTGACGATTGGGATCAGCTGCACGCCGGATTCGGCGCTGGCCGGAGCCGCGCGTATCGCCATCACTCCTTTGCCGGGGCCGGAGGTGATTGCCGGGTCCACGCGCTTAAAGGCCGGAACCGCCACGAAGCTGGTGCTGAATATGCTGACCACAGGAACCTTCATTCGCATGGGCTATGTCTACGGCAACCTGATGGTGAACGTTGAGCCCAAGAACGAAAAGCTGCGCGACCGCGCGCTTCGCATTGTAAGCGAGGCGGCTGGCGTGACGATGGAAGAAGCCGCCGTGCGCCTGGCCGCGGCGGGCAATCGTGTCCAGATTGCCATTGTGATGTTGTTAGCGGGAGTGGAACGGGAATCAGCGGAACAGCGGTTAGCCGCCGCAAAAGGAAACGTTCGGGAAGCGATTCGGAACACAAACAATGGATAGATTTGTCATTACGGGCGGCGTGCCGCTACACGGCGAGATTGAAACCAGCGGTTCGAAGAACTCATCGCTACCGGCTCTGGCCGCGGCGTTGCTCACCTCCGAGCCGGTGACATTCTTGCGCGTTCCGAAGGTCCGGGACATCCGCACCATGGAACGTCTTCTGGTGGACATCGGCGCGGAGCTTGAAGTGACAGGCGAGCGCGTGACCATGCAGACCCGGGAAATTATCTCACCCGAGGCGCCGTATGATCTGGTGAAGACGATGCGCGCCTCCAGCCTGGTGCTGGGGCCGTTGCTGGCGCGTTCCGGACGTGCCCGGGTTTCCATGCCGGGCGGCTGCGCTATTGGCGCGCGGCCCATCAATCTGCACCTGATCGCGCTTGAGGCGTTAGGCGCGACCATCAATCAGGAGCATGGTTATATTGAAGCCGTTGCGCCAAATGGCCTGACCGGCGCCGAAGTTCACTTTGACCGTATCACCGTAACCGGCACGGAAGACATCCTGATGGCGGCGGTGCTGGCGCGAGGCGAAACGGTGCTCGTCAATGCAGCGCGTGAGCCTGAGGTTGCGGATCTGGCGAAACTGCTGACCCGCATGGGCGCGAAGATCGAGGGCGCCGGCACGTCCAGAATCCGCATTCAGGGAGTCGACCGGTTGAAAGGGGTGCCGGAGAACGATCCGCACGTCATCATTCCGGACCGTATTGAAGCCGGAACGTTTATGGTGGCGGCGGCGATCACGGGCGGCGACGTGCGGATTACGCACTGTGAGCCGGCGCATGTGAGTACATTGACGGACAAGATGAGGCATGCCGGTATTCAAGTGGACCAGGAGGATGCCTCAACAGTGCGGGTTCGTTCCGACGGCAAAATTTCGGCCGTCGATATGACAACCGAGGAATACCCCGGCTTCGCAACCGATCTGCAGGCCCAATACATGGCGTTGATGACGCAAGCCGAGGGGACTTCCTCGATTGTGGAAACAATCTTTGAGAATCGCTTCATGCATGCGCAGGAACTGCTGCGGATGGGGGCCGACATTCGGGTGGAAGGCCGTCAGGCGATTGTGGTGGGCAAGACTCAGTTGACCGGCGCGGGTGTCATCGCATCCGATCTTCGTGCCAGCGCTTCACTCGTGTTGGCGGCTCTGGTGGCGCGTGGCGAAACCGTGATCGATCGCGTGTACCACATCGACCGCGGATACGAGAAAATTGAAGCGAAGCTATCGAACGCCGGAGCACAAATCAGGAGAGTGGATTAGCCGTGGACCATACGCAGGGCTTTCTTGCCCTAGTGGCAGACGCGAAAACTCGCGTGAAGGAAATGGACATCGAGGGATTCCGGAAGATGCTCGAAAGCGGCCGGAACCACCTGCTGCTCGATGTTCGCGAAGATCACGAATGGGAAGCGGGCCATGCTAAGGGCGCCATGCATTTGAGCAAAGGCCTGATTGAGCGCGATATCGAGCGCACTGTGCCGGACAAGAGCACTGTGATGGTGCTGTACTGTGGCGGCGGTTTTCGGTCCGCACTTGCCTCAGACGCTCTGGGCAAAATGGGCTACACGGGTGTCATCTCGCTCGATGGCGGCTGGCACGCGTATGAAGCATCGGGCCTACCTGTTGAGAAGTAATCAAAACGACCAAAGAATGCTGGCAAGTCCCGTATTGGCCCGGTAGTTGTCATTGACCGAAAACAACCCGAACTGTTCCTTATATCCATAGTATTGATATCCCAAATTGAAGCGAATCTTTTCGCTCCACCGGTATGAAGCGCGGACCAGCGGTGATTGGTACGTCAGGGGGAACGTCTGAACCGAATACAGCAGTGCGTCTACCGCATTTCCAGGAGTAATCGCCCTCCCGCGGCCATCGCCGACATCGCGCGTGATGTTATAGCCAACGAACAGATCCGCCCTTTTCGCAATTCCAAATCGCACCCCAAGCGTTCCCGAATGAATATTGCTGATGTACAACGACTCCCGGTCCGCTACCAGTTGGGGCCGGGGCGAGCCGGCGAAGAATGCAATGCCGCCGAGAGTGTCCAGATGCAGACGCGCATAGCTCGCGTCCAAGGCGATTCCCTTTCGCGCGGCCCACGAGGCATTTGCGCTGTAATTGCGCGCTCGGGAACTGTAAGAACTCAAGGTAACCGAGTTATTGTTGTAATTTTGACGGTAAGCAGCCGAAAGCTGGATGTCCCTCCTTCGATACTCCGCCCGTGCGGAAATCGCGTGGTAGTTCCGCTCACTCACAATCGTGAACGGGTTATCGTTGCGGCCAATTTCGGCTTCCGCACGCAACCGTAGCGGCCGAACCGGGTTCCAGTTGAACCCGGCAACGCCCGCATGCAAATGATTGTTCTGTTGTGCCGTAATGCCCTCGAACAGGGAACCCGGCGTTGCCGTGTCCTCAATGGAACGGATCAGCCGGGTGGAGAAGTGATACCCGGTATAGGCGCTGAACTTGCGGTTGAACCGGTAGCGCGCGTCAGTCGAATTCGTGAAAAGCCGGATGCCTAGAAATTGGAAATTCAGAACGCTGCCGCTTTGGGTCTGGTTGTCAAACTGCTGAAAGAAGTTATTCCCATCGATCCGTGTATTGGCGAAAGACGAGTTATTCACCAGGGTCAGCTTTTGCGTCGCAAAGATACTGAGTGAAGCATCGCCCGTGGTCACGGGCCTGCGCGCGTTTCCTGCAACAATCACCTGCCGCTCCTGATTATTTTGGAACCGGTCCGTACCCATCGCGCTCTCATTCAGAACGAAATCCCTCCGACCCCCGGCATATGTGAACCGGCCATTCAACGCGAACCACCGCCGTTCGGTAAATAGGTTCACCAGCCAGCCAGGCGTCTGCCCGTGATACGGTTCGGCACGTGTGAACTGCGTCAGCGTCGTGGGATCGAGCGGATTATCTCCCCGGCCGGCATTCAACAGAAAGTAAGGCGTGTCTTCCTTGTAAAACTCCCACCGCCGCAATAGATGTAAGCGAAATTTGTGGAACTCGAACTCTCCGCCGAGACGATAGGTATTGAACTCGCGTTTGATGTTGGCGAAAAATGGAATTGCGTCGCCGCGGCCGTCGAAAAACTGCTGCGTTGAAAGGCCGGGGCCCGCTTCTGTGCTTCGGCCATATCCGAACAGCAGCTTATAAGGCCGCTCGGGAAAAATTGTCAGATCGTGATCCTGCCAGCGGTATTGCGTATTTCGGAAATGTTCGCCGTTGGCCACCACCAGCCCTGGATTGAAGTAGTCGTTCTGCCGCCAGGTGAGGTCATACTCATACACGCGGTTCTTGCGCACGCGGGCGGTTGCGGATTCGTAAGGATCATTGCCCAACCCCTGCGTCGTGAGGACGATCTCGTCAAACCAGCGATCCCGCCCGTTCTTCGAATGAATGCTGAGGCTGCTGCCCAGAAGACGCACGCCATTGCCGTAGTTCACATCGCTGCGATACTCGCCCCGGTTGCCTCCAACCTCGGCGAACCGGTACCCCAATTCCCAACTCTGGACGACATTGTAATTCCCCTTCGCCTCGCCCTTCGCCGGACCCACCGGGTCGGGAGTGGGCGCAAGGCTCTGCTGCGCGAAAGCAAGCGCCGCAAAAGGAGCCACGAGAATCAGGAGCTTCGTCATCGCAGAAAGTTGGGATCGCTGTTCGACCCGTGGATGCGCACGTGGCAAGTGGTGCATTTCTGATAGCGCGGGTCCAGCAGATTATGGGAGCTGCTCTGCGCCGGTACGCCGGTGTTCTGGCGTCCGAACGCGCCTGCGCCGTTATGGCATTCGAGACAGACCGTGAACACTACGGGGCGGCGCAACAGCTTTGCGTTAGGGGAACCATGCGGGCTATGGCAGCTCTCGCACCCTTCCACCCGGATAGACGCATGCTCGAATACGAACGGGCCGCGTTTTTCCATGTGGCACCGCAGACAAGGCTCTTCGTTGCCTAGCCGTTGATCCACCAATCGCGGCCGCGCACCCATCCGCCAATCCGGCGCGAACGTCCCGTGTGGGTTGTGGCAGTCCGTGCATTGCATCGAGCCTTCGTTTACGCGATGTTTGAACGGCATCGAGAATTGCGCGCGCACGGAGCCATGGCACGAATAGCAGAGTTCGCTCTGCTGCTTGACCAGCAGGAAACGCGGACCCGGTGAACTGTGAATGGAATGGCAGTTGGTGCAGACCACATCCGCCGCGGTGTGAACCGACCGTTGAATGTTGGCTTTCGACAAATTGCCGGAATGGCATCGGAGGCAGTTGTCCAGGATCTGCTTTTGAGCAAGCGTGGAGAACGCAATGATCAGAGATTTCTTCCCGAGATTTTGAGCGTGTGCGCGCCCGGGGCCATGGCAGCCTTCGCAACCCGTCCGGTCCGGCGCTTCCTTCTGAGTGGCGATGCTTTGGAAGTGGGGGTTTTTGAAAAACGCCTGGCTCAGCGCAGTATGGCAGCCGCGGCATACCGTGCTTCCAATGTACGGACTGACGGTCGCCGTCTGTGCTCCGCCTTTGGCGCTGAACAGGGCCAATGCAATTAGAAGATAGTTTCGCGGATCCCGAATCACCCACACCCCTGTAACTTATGCACTATAACCCGGAGCCGCGCGGGAAAGTTCTCCTCCGCGCGCGGATCCATTCTTCAGGGCGGCCGTCAGGTTACAATCGCAGAATGAAATTACTGCTCTCATTCGTTTTATGCTTGGGCCTTTTTCTTTCCGCGGGAGCCCAGACAGGTGGAACAGCTACCGCGAAGAGTCCGGCGCAAAGCACATCGAAATCCGCTGTCAAGGCCGCGCCTGCCGCTGCAAGCGATCTTCTCGACATCAATTCGGCAACCGCCGAGCAGTTGAAAGCGCTGCCGGGTGTTGGGGATACCTATGCGAAAAAGATCATTGACGGGCGGCCCTATGACAACAAGACGCAGCTTATGTCGAAGAAGATCGTTCCCGCCGCGACGTACGCCAAAGTAAAAGATAAGATCATTGCCAAACAAAAGTAGGTTTTTCCGCGTTCTGCTGCCTTTTCTGCTCGCCTGGACCGTGCTGGCGGGCGTAGCCGGTTTCCGTTCCCGCGGCGTGCTGCTGGAGCATTTCGAAAAACATGGCGCGGAGTTCGGCCGCATCACCCCTGAACAGTACCTTCATCTTGCCCAAGCGTTGCGCGATGCGCCTGTAGGCGGAACCATTCTCCAATCCTCACGGCCGGGTGGCGGCTTCGCAAAATACGATCGCGGCAGCAATGCGTTTGGCGCTTACGACGCCGATGGCACTGTCCGCACATTTTTTAGACCGAATGACGGGGAGCGGTACTTCCTCCGTCAACAACGCAACCGCAATCGCTATGACTGACGAAGAGCTTCTCGCGAACTGGAAAAAGTTCGTGGATCAGGTGGAACTGGGTTACTCGCTGGGGCTTGACGATTATCGCAACGATCTGGATATCCGTTCCGCCATCGCCGAAGCCAAGCTGGATGCCAAAGCGCAGCCCGACGATCAACGCCTAAAACGCATGCTGGGCGCAACCAAGATCAAGGTTTGGGACAGTGACGTTCCCCACGCCTTCTGGGTGCAGGGTTATCCCCGGAATGCCTCGGGCGAACTGCTGGAAGACTTGCAAGCCGAAGACTTGGCCTAGCGTGTTACAGTGCCATCTATGGCATCGCGTAGTGTGAATAAAGTCATCCTGATCGGCAATTTGGGGAAGGACGCGGAAACAAAGTTTACTCCGGGCGGCGCTGCCGTTACCAAGTTTTCCGTAGCCACCAGCCGGCGTTGGAAAGACCAGCAATCAGGCGAATGGAAGGAGGAGACGAATTGGAGCAACATTACGCTCTGGAAAGCGGAAAATCTTTCGCCGTATCTGACCAAGGGCCAGCAGGTCTACGTGGAAGGGCGTTTGCAAACGCGCAGCTACGACGATAAAGACGGGAAGAAGGTCTACGCCACGGACGTAGTGGCCGACACCGTGATTCTCCTCGGCGGGAAAGGTGGGGACAGCGGCGCGAGTGGCGGCGGGGAATATTCGCAGGATCGTCCGGTTTCCATGCCGCGTGGCGCCCAAGCCCGCCCCCAACAGCAGCCGGCGGATGATTTCGGCCAGGGAATTACGGACGACGACGTTCCGTTCTGAGTTGGGCGGCTATCCGCCACAACAGCCGGTTTGGCAGCACGGCTTCTTCGCCCGGATGAAGGCTCCCATGAAGCGGCCCTCAACCTGCGGCGCGATCGCATCGACATCCAGGCCCTGGCCTGCAAGGAAGGTTCGAGCCTCATGAATGCCGTAGACGCGCGTGGGTTCGATGCCGATCTCCTCAAAACCGGCTGCGGCCAGCTTCGCCGTGTATTCTTCGTCCTGCAACGCACCGGCAATGCATCCCACCCAGAGCTCCATGTTCTTTCGAATCGCGGCAGGCACCTCGCCGCGGACCACCACATCCGAAACGGCCAATCGCCCGCCCGGTTTCAGCACTCGCCAAGCTTCTCTTAGAACCTTGTCTTTGTCGCCCGAAAGATTAATCACGCAGTTCGAGATGATCACATCCACCGAATCGCCGGGCAGCGGAATGTTCTCAATTTCTCCCCTCAGGAATGCAACGTTCGTCAGCCCGCTTTTCCGCTTGTTTTCTTCGGCCAGCGCGAGCATCTCATCCGTCATGTCCAGCCCGTAGGCTTTTCCCTCCGGTCCTACGCGCCGGGCGCTGAGTAACACGTCGATCCCGCCGCCGGACCCCAGATCCAGCACCACTTCTCCGGGCGCGAGTTCAGCCAAGGCGGTCGGATTGCCGCATCCCAGTGAAGCCATTACCGCTTCGGCCGGCAATTCATCTTCCTGCGCCGCATCGTAAAGATTCGACGTGATCGGATCGCAGCATGCCAGTTCCTTCGGTCCCGCGCCACAGCAGGCGCTACCCTCCGCGGTGGCTCGAAGCGCCGCCTGCCCGTATTTCTCCTTCACCAGCTCTTTCAATTCCATCGGTTCTTCTCCTTCCCTACTTGCGAATCTTTACGATCTTCCCGGGCTCAATCGCCTCATTGCGTGTGCAGCACTCCGCGTAGAGGAACCCCAGCAGTTCCTGCAATGCTTCCGTGTTCGCGGTGTGCCACAGATACGTGCCCTCCCGGCGAACCGACACGAGCCCTTCGTGCTTCAGTTTCTCCAGGTGGTGCGAAAGAGTAGACGCCGTGATGCCGAGTTCGGCTTGAATGCCGCTCACCACCATCCCATTCGGATGCGCCGATAGCAAAAGCCGCATCACGCGCAGCCGCGGTTCCGTTCCCATGGCGGATAGCATGTCCGCATAACGCGCGACTTGTTCCGCTTTGGGCTGCATAATTTTGGGCTGCATAGTTCGATTATCATCGAATTATCGTAGAAGTCAAGAGCGGCGGAAGAAATTGATTACGCCATGCCACTATAGAAGCGTGATACCGCCAGCTCTCTTTGCTGTATTGATGTTTGCGGGACAGGACCATTCCGGTCCCCCGGTGGGCTCAACGGTCCCCGCTTTCTCAGCCGTGGATCAGAACGGCAAACAGCAAACGCTGAAAGGTGTCCTCGGTCCGAAGGGCGGACTTCTGGTGTTCTACCGTTCCGCCGATTGGTGACCCTTCTGCAAAGGCCAGCTCGTCGAGCTGGAACGGAATGCCACCAGGATTCATGAAGCCGGCCTCGGTTTGGCGGCAATCAGTTACGATTCGCCTGCGGTGCTGAAACACTTCGCGGACCGGCGGAAGATCACGTTTCCACTTCTTTCCGATCCGGATTCGAAGATCATCCGCGAGTATGGGATCTTGAACGAAGAAGCTCAAAAAGGTTCTTTCGCCTACGGAGTTCCGTATCCCGGTATTTATATTTTAGATCCCAGCGGCATAGTTAAGGCCAAGTACTTCGAATCGGATTACAAGGAGCGCGACAGCACGGGACTTATTCTCCTTCGTCAATTTCGGATCGAGCCAGAAACGCCGCATCAGCCGCAACGCGGCAAGCATCTTACCCTGACAACAGGAATCAGCGCAGCGGTAGTCCGGCCTGGTTTGAAGCTGCAGCTAACAGTCGACGTTGCTATGGACGACAAGGTTCACGTGTACGCGCCGGGAGTCACAGGATATATCCCGATCGACTGGACGCTGGCGGATTCACCAGCGTGGAAGAGCTCGGCGGTTATCTTCCCTGCTTCTAAAATTTTGCGGCTCGAGGCGATCAAGGAGTCGGTACCGGTATTCGACGGGCACTTCCGGCTTTCGCGCGAACTTACAATAGCCGATGAAAAGGCTGTCCGCCCACTGCTGGATGCGTCAGGCGGTCTAGTCATCGAAGGAACAGTGAAATACCAGGCGTGCGATGACAAGCAGTGTTTCCTTCCCGCTACTCTACCCGTGAAGTGGACTGTTCCGTTTCAAAGCCTGGACCGCACAAGGGTTCCTGCTGAGTTGCAGCGCAAGCCGAAATGATCCGGCCTGCCACGTGTTAGACTTAGAGTTCATTTTAGGCCCGCCAGTATCTTTTCGTTCGGATCTGAAACAGTTTACTTGTAGGGAAGCGGACAGGTGAGTTCGACGCCGGTACGCCGAAACGAAAGAATCAGCTTGACTTTCAACGTCAAGTCAATATGATATCAATACCCTTCTGAGCAGTACGGGGTAAATTTGCGATAAATTTGGGGGTGTATTTTTAATTGGCAGAAGTAAAACTGCAAGAGGGCGAGACCATCGAGAACGCCCTTCGCCGGTTCAAGCGTAAAGTTCAAACCGAAGACATCATCAAAGAGGTCAAACGGCACTCCTTCTACCTGAAACCAGGTGAGAAGAAACGCGTAAAACAAGCACTGGCCCGCAAACGGAACCGCAAAAAGAGCCGTCGCGAAGTCGAGTAATCTAAACCCGGGGGGCAGAGAGACCAGACAAGGTCCATCTGCCCTTTTCTTAATGGAGCAACATCCAATGGCACTGTTTCAGGATCGAACCCTAGCGTGCGTGGACTGCGGTACCGATTTCATCTTTACCGCCGGTGAGCAACACTTTTTCCACGATAAAGCTTTCAAGAATGCACCCAAACGCTGTAAGGCCTGCAAGGTGAAACGGCAGGGCGGGCCGCCGGGCTCCGGCGCAGGGCGGGTTGAAACCAGCGCGAACTGTTCGCAGTGCGGACGGGATACCACGGTGCCTTTCCGGCCAACACAAGGCAGGCCGGTATTCTGCCGGGAATGCTTTCAAAGCCGGAAAACTTCCGCCGCAATCGCCTAATTCACGGGTAGAAGCCTAATCCGCTCATCGGTTACCGCCTCTACCGCCTTACGCGAGTAGGGAAGCGGATGGTACCTTCCCGCCGCCCAATTCACAAGCAGATCCGAATAGTGCTTGCTGGCAGGGTCGCCGGATTCGCCGGGCACATTCGTGATCACGGACCGGTCCCAGTTCCCGACATCGAGAATTTCCCGCCAGCTTGCGCCATTTGACTGTTGAAAGTCCGCGCCACTGGTGGCGTTTACAGTGTTCGCGTCTCCCGGGCGCGCAACCGGGGCCAAATCAAATCCGGCGCCGGCGAGCGGGTGATTCAGCCTCAGCTTGTGCAGGGCGCCCCATTGCCACTTCGTTTCATCCGCCCCGAACCGCGGCTCAATAAAGGCCAGCGAGGCGTCGAGCGTTTCTTGCATTAGCGACGGCTTTATCCCCGCTTCCAGCTTCCTGAGCAGCAATTCCAAGTTGGGACGCGCGCCGGGTTCGTTTCGCAGAACTGCAGTTTGCAGGTAAGAAAGCCAGACTTCGTAAAGAAGCGCGTCCGCGGATTCCGCCCGTAGCGCCCCGTCCCAGGCAGTCAGCCGGCTCACCAGATGCGCGGCCCGGCTGCCCTCGGCGGGCGTCCATTTTTGCAGCACGGCCTGAAACCGGCGCGCGGGCAGCGATGCCACATCCTGCTGCATTCGCTCGAAATCTTCGATGTCGAACTTCTTGTCTGCCGTCAGCATCTGCCGGATCCTATTTGCCCGGAACGGCAGCGCCCATGAGTCATACCCTAGCGGAACGGAATATCCTTCCGGCAAGATGTTGTTGTTGGCCGTGGCAATGAAATGGCGCGCCGGGTTGAATTCGTGCGGAAGTTCGGAAGGGTTCCGAAAGCCCGCCCACTCGTACATGCCTTCGCCGGGCACCGGTAGCAGCCCGCTCCAGTTCTGACGCACTGGCGTCAATCCACCAACCTGCCAGCCAATGTTGCCTTTGGTGTCTGCATAGACAACGTTTTCGCTCGGAACCTTATAGCCCGCCATCGCCTTCTCAAACTGGCTCCAATCCTTCGCGCGCGCAATCGAAAGGCCAGCCAGGTAGCCTGCCGTTCCGGGCTCGCTGCCCACCCATCGAAGCGCAAACGCATGCGGTCCATTCCGGTAAATCACCGGGCCGTGCACGGTGTAATACAAGTCCACAGCTTCAGCGCCTTGACCCTTCACCGGCACAATCCGGTGGTCCACTTCAAACCGCTTCCAAGCCCCGCGCCAGCGGTATTCCTGGGGATTGTCGGGATTCAGAGTCTCCACGTACAGATCTTGTTGGTCGATCCCCACAATGGTGAAGCCAAACGCGATGTACTCGTTATGTCCCAAGGCAATGCCGGGCAGACCGGGCTCCCCCGACCCGATCGCGTTCCATCCCGGGGCAACCAGGTGCACTGTCTTACGGAGCGACGGCAACTGCACGGGCCGGTGCGGATCGTTCGCAAGGATCGGGCGACCGGTAACGGTCATGGTTCCATCCACGACCCAGTTGTTGCTGCCCTGTTCGGCAGTCAGCGCCACCGGTCCCACAGCTTGGTTGTACGTCCTGATCACCTGCGCCGTAATGTCCGCCAGATCCAGGCCCTTCGGAAGTTCCACTGTCACCGCCGGTTCAAACAACTTCCTCTTCGCTAATCCCGCAAGTCCGAATTTCGCGGCGTCCTGCGCATGCTGGACCTCGCCGCGCAGATTGCCCGTCATCAGCAGCCCTGCCACCCGGCTTAAGCAGTCTTCCGGCGCCCACTGGGCCGGATCATACCCGGCACGCTCAAATTCCTTCGGCCTGTGCCCATTCAGACTGTGGATGTAAGCATTGATCCCGCCGGTAAAGGCAGTAACGATTTCCCTGGCATCGGGCCCATAGGCCGCCCATTCCTGGTTCCAATCTCCGCGGAAATTGACGGAGCGCGCCAATTTGTCCCGTTCCAGCATCGACGGACCCAGCACTTCCGACAGGTTTCCCGTCCCAACCCGGCGCCATAGATCGATCTGGAACAACCGGTCTTTCGCCGTGATGTAACCCTGGGCGAAAAACAGGTCGTGGGTGTTCGATGCGTAGATATGCGGTACGCCCCATTTATCGCGAAGGATTTCTACGGGTTTCCGCAGGCCGGGAACGCGCACGGAATCCGCGCTTAATATATCCGCAGCGCAGAGAAGAATTAGCAGGAGGCGTTTCATGCGAAACACCGTATCACAACCGAAACTATTTTTCGGTGGAAGCAGCAGGTGCAGGAGCGGGTTTGGAGGGAGAATCCGTTTTCGTTTCCGATTTGCTTTCGGACTTGGCCTCAGGCTTACCTTCAGACTTCGTTTCGGCTTTCGATTCCTTACCGTCCTTCGCGGATTCGGATGCCGGAGTGCTCACCCCGTTCGATTTCGCGTAGTCCGTCACATACCAGCCCGTTCCTTTGAAGTGAAATGCAGGCGGGGAAACCAACCGCTCCAGCTCACCACCGCATTCTTCATGAACGGCCAGCGGCTCGTCAGAGAACTTCTGCAGTGCGTCGAACTTCTTACCGCATTTATGACACTGATACTCGTACAGAGGCATTTCTTTCTTCAAGTATAACGAAACGGCGAAGAGCGGGCCTGTTAGAGACCTACCCTTCGCCGCTGTTCACTGCTTTCGATACGGTTATTTTCTTCGGCGTACCGGGGCACGATGCGTCGGAGCCGGCGTTGCGGGACCAGCCGCCGCTCCCAACCCGTTCACGTTCTTCTTTTCCACGTCGAAAGTGATCATGTAGGGGTCCTTTGTGTAAGACTTCGGCGAACCGATAAAGGTCAACTCCGTTCCGGGATCCACAGTTCCCTTTAACGGGGAGTCGAAGACAAGGGTGGCTTCCGGTTTAGTCATGGTCTCCGGGGTGACATTGTCCACCGCGATGGTAAGCTCTTTCTGGTTCGGCTGGGCGACGACCTTGCCCTTTAGATTCGGAACCTCCGTGCCCTTCATGTTTTTGTTGAAGTATGCATCACCGCCCGGCCCCGTCAGCTCGGTCCTGATATTCCGCCAAAGAAGGATGTCGGGATGGTTTTTGTTGAACTGCTCCTCGTTCTGATTTTCCTTCTTGCTGATATCTGTCACGCTCTCAATTGTGAATCCCGGAGGAGGCATAGGGGATTTCGCGGCCGCCGCTTTCACGTCGTCCAGTCCTTTGAGATCACCGTGGTAGCCCGTGTACACCTTCTTCACATAGGCATCAGTCTGCTGTTGTCCGGCCGGAGCCAACGCACCGGGACCGGTCAGTACGGCAGCCCGGGTGAAATGATAAATGGCTTCCGGCGTGCGCTCAACTTTTTTCTCGGAAGCGATCGCAGTTCCGAGCAGGTAGGAGGTAGCCGCATCATTCGGATTGGCTTCCAGCATCTTCGTGTACTCCTGCTCCGCTGCAGGCCAATCTTTCTTCGCTACAGCGGCGGCTGCCAGCGCCTGGTGAGCCTGCAGCAGAACTGCCGTCTTAGCTTTCGTCCATGCGTCGTCGGTCAGATTGCTCATCTTCATCTCCGGAGCAAAGAACGTGTCGGCTTTGTCGATCAAAGTATGAGCAGCTTTTTCCGCCGCCGCTAGCTGATCGGGTGTAGCGTTCGGCTGCTGCGCCTGCGCCGCGATCCCGGCATACGTTTGCGCATAGAACAAATTCCGTTCCTGCTTGAAATCCGTTTCCGGATACTTATCCGTCCACTGATCCAACAGTCCCAACTTCTTCGTGGGATCCGTTTCCTTCTGGATACTGGCGTACAAGTCGTACTCCGCCTGATCCTTCACTTTCTTCTGCGGCGCAGGGCTTGTCTGTGCAAGGCAAATTGCCGTTGCTAGAATTACCCCCACCAGTCCTTTAGCCACTCGATTGAGCACTCGCCCCTCCCCGTTACTCATATAATTAAAATTCCCTGGATTACCGGAACCGGTCACTTGCGGAGTATAGCCAAACCGCTACGTGCCTGCAACAGAGGGGACGTCCCGGAGGCCGGTTAAGTTCCTTAACCGCTCTTTGTTACACTTTAACGGCCATACTGCATGCACCTTCTCGATCTGGGCGTCATCCTGCTCTACCTGGTCGGCGTCACCTGGTTCGGGGCTCGCTTCCGCGGCGGCCAAAAGACACTTCAGGACTATTTCCTAGGCGGCCGGAATGCGCCCTGGTGGGCGATTAGCCTCTCCATCGTTTCCGCTGAAACCAGCACCCTCACCATCGTCGGCACCCCGGCCCTGGCCTTCGGCGGCAATCTGGCCTTTCTTCAAATCGTGCTCGGCTATCTGCTGGCCCGCTTCGTGATTTCCATCATCCTGCTGCCCCAGTACTTCACCGGCCAAATGTACACCGCCTATGAACTGATGCAGCGGCGATTCGGAAGCACGATACGGCGCGTCACCGCTACAATCTTTCTGGTTACCCGCGCCTTAGCCGAAGGCGTCCGGGTGTTCGCCATCTCCCTTGTGATCTCCATCGTTCTGGGCACGGGCGAGTTGGCTTCCATTATCGTGATCGTCTGCCTTACCCTTTTCTACACATTCGAAGGCGGTATGACCGCGGTCATCTGGACGGATGTTATTCAGATGGGCATGTATGTCCTGGGCGCGGCAGCCAGTTTTTTCATCATCCTCGGCAAGATTCCGGGCGGCTGGCCCCATGTCGTCCAACTTGCCGGCGCAGCCCACAAATTCCGTATCTTCGATTTCTCTTTCGCGCCGACGGCGGCGTTTTTCGCAAAGCCTTACACCTTTTGGGCCGGCGTTCTGGGCGGCTGCTTCCTTACGACCGCGAGTCACGGCACCGACCAACTCATTGTCCAGCGGCTCTTGAGTGCCCGTAATCTCCAAGAGAGCCGCCGCGCCTTGTTCGCAAGCTGGATCGTCGTATTTGTTCAGTTCACCCTTTTTCTGCTCATCGGCGTCCTGCTCTGGGTCTATTTTTCCGATCATCATCTTCCCGCGCCCAAGCCGCTCGACCGTCTCTATCCGCGTTTCATCTGGGAGAACCTGCCGCCGGGAATGGCGGGGCTTGTGATCGCCGCCATACTGGCAGCCGCCATGGCCAACTTAAGCGCGGCGCTGAACTCCCTTGCGTCCACCACAGTCGTGGACTTTTATCGTAGCGGCGCGCCCGTGGGGTCTGAACGCCGGATGCTCTGGTTTGCCCGGCTCGCAACCGTGGGCTGGGGAATTGTGCTGGTGATGATCGGCCTGGTCGCGAGCCACTGGGGGTCCGTGCTGGAATCCGGCCTTTCTATCGCGTCGGTGACTCTGGGTGTGCTCCTCGGTGTCTTTCTGCTTGGATCGCTTACCACGCGTCCGGGGGAGCGCGCCGCCATTGCCGGAGTCGTCTTCGGCCTGGCCGCGATCCTCTACGTCCGCTTCCACACCACTATCGCCTTCACGTGGTGGGTGCTTATTGGCGCGCTGGCGACTTTTTCCGGCGGCTACATCGCTTACTTCTTTCTTCCCGAACGGCAACCCACTCATGACTGAATTGAAACGAGTACTCGGCCTTCCCAGCGCGGTCTCTATTGTGATCGGCACCGTGATCGGCAGCGGCATCTTCCTGGTCCCTCGCACCATGGTGCAGAATGTCGGCTCCGTGGAATGGGTATTTGCCGTCTGGATCGTGGGCGGACTCTTATCCCTTGCCGGGGCGCTCACTTACGCGGAACTGGCCGCGATGATGCCCGAAGCGGGGGGCGAATATGTTTATCTGAACGAAGCCTACGGCCCGGTTTGGGGATACCTATACGGCTGGACTCAAATGTGGGTCGCCAAAAGTGGCTCCATTGCCACTCTGGCAACCGGGTTTTTCTACTATCTGGCAAACTTTTGGCCCGGTCTCGAACAGGTGTGGGTGCGTGTGCCGGGGATCGGCGAATCCGGTACGCCTCTTGAAATCCGGGCTGGACAATTCTTTGCCATGTTTTTGATTCTCGGCCTGGCGCTGCTGAACTACTGCGGCGTCAAAGCCGGCGGCAACGTACAAGTAACGGTGACAGCCGCGAAAATCGTGCTCATTGGCTTCGTGATCGTAGCCGGTCTATTCTTTGCGCCCGCCCACGCCGCCGCCGCGGCCACCCCGGTCGTCAGCATTACTCTGGCAGGTTTTGTGGCAGCATTGGTAGCCGCGCTCTGGGCTTATGACGGGTGGAACAACGTCGGCATGGTTGCCTCGGAAGTGAAGGATCCGCGCCGCAATCTTCCGCTTTCGCTGATCTGGGGTACGGTGGCGGTAATTGCGATTTATATTGCTGCCAATTTCGCCTATTTTCATGTGCTTACCCCTGCGGAAGTGGCCGCAAGTAACCGGGTGGCGGCGGAAATGATGCGCAGAGTCCTGGGAGCGCCCGGCGCAAATGCCGTATCCATCGCCGCCATGATTTCCATTTTCGCCGCGCTCAACGGCTCGATCCTTACCGGTTCCCGGGTTCCTTATGCGATGGCGCGTGACGGCCTGTTCTTTCGTTCGTTCAGCCGCGTTGACCCCACCTTCCGGACGCCTGGAGTTTCCATTCTGGGCCTGAGCGCGTGGGCCGCCATTGTTGTTCTTTCCGGACGCTACGACCAACTCCTCACGTTCGTGATCTTTGCCAGCTGGCTGCTCTACGGGATGACCACCGCGGCGGTGTTTGTGCTGCGCCGCAAGCAGCCCGATACCCCGCGCCCATACCGCACCCTTGGATACCCGGTCGTGCCCGCGCTTTTTGTAATCGCCGCGCTCCTGATCGAAGTCATCACTCTTGTCCATTCGCCGCGAGAAAGCCTGCTCGGTATCGCGCTGATTCTGGCGGGTCTGCCCTTTTATTTTGTATGGAAACGCCGCCAACCGGGTGTGATCGGCAAAATACCCTAGTACGTTTATGAACTGATTGTTCTAAATCCGGAACCCCTTTCTTGCATTTCGCCGAAAATTACGGTAAATCTTCTAAAGACGGCGGCAATTAAAAAAATCGTTCTACTTCCAGAACGCCGTGCAAGGGAGAGAGCATCATGGATGTGACGAAAATTCTCGCCGATCTTCGGCAGGAGCGGGATCAGTTGGGGGAGGCCATTCTGAGTCTGGAGCGGCTCGCAATGGGACGAGGCACGCGACGGGGGCGTCCTCCGTCTTGGACGAGCGTCCCCAAGAAGCGCGGGCGCCCGCCGGGATCGAAAAACAAAGTGCCGTCGGGCGCTCCGTCTGACTCAAAGGCTACGGGCGTTTCCGCATAGTTTTTTACAGATCACCGGTAAAGAAGGTATTTGTCGCGGATCGTGCAAAACCGCTCCAGATCCGGCAAAGTCTTTCGCGTAACAGGCCCGGTTGGTTCGCTGTGCTGAACCGCGGAAATTAGCGCGGAGTTTCCAATCAGCTTTCGATTGATGCCGAAATCAATTTTTCCCGGGTATAGTCTCTGCAAACTCGCCATCAGTTCCACACCGAACCGTCCTGCATCGAACGCATTCCGATCCGTCACGATCAGCCTGACTCCTTCCACCTTTTTTCCGGCCAAATGGGACGAGGCCGGCTGAAATTCCACAGGGTAGAAGCGAATACCCGGGATTGTGCGGCTGCCTAGTTCCGCCGCGAGTTCTCTGCCGTGAATGAACTCGGCTCCAATCTGCTCGAACGGAGCATCCGTCCCCCGTCCGACGGAATAATTTTTGGAATACTCCAGCATCGCCACAGCGGGATAGAGCAGTGCCTCATTGAGACTGCGAATATTAGGCGATGGATCTACCCAGGGCAAGGCGGTGGCGTCAAACCAGTCCGCTCGGCGCCATCCTTCCACCGGAACCACCGTAAGATCGGCCCCGATGCGGTTTTCCGCGTTGAACATCCGCGCCAATTCACCAACCGTCATCCCATGGCGCAGTGGCAGAGGAAACGCACCGGTAAAGGAGATCTGATTGCGATCCAACATCGGGCCTTCCACGTGGGTTCCCGTAATGGGGTTTGGCCGGTCGAGAACATAGAACGGAATCTTCGCCTTCGCGGCCTCCTCCATTGCGTATAACATTGTTGACGGATAAGTGTAAAACCGTGTCCCGATATCCGCGATATCGAATACGAGCACGTCCACATTCCGCAGCATTTCCGCGCTAGGCCGCCTGTTCTTCCCTTCATAAAGGCTCCATACGCGGATTCCGGTGCGCGGATCTGTTGTGCTCAGCACATCCGGCTGGTCTTCGGCGCCGAATAACCCGTGCTCCGGGGAAAACAGAGCCGTAACATTCACTCCCGCAGCCACCATCCGGTCCACATTGCGCCGCCGCTCACGGTCAACGCCGGTGTGGTTGGTAATTAGTCCCACACGCTTACCGGCAAAAGCCCGGAAGCCGTTTGCTTCCAGAACATCCAATCCCGTCACCGTGCGCGAGAGCGTGGGGATGCCTTCCCTTTCCACAGCCGCAGCCACCACGGTCGCCACACGGCTCCGCAGCGACGTGATCGATTTCCCGCGGCTGGGGTGCACTGAATTCGCCAGAAGAATCACATAAGTCTGTGATGCCGGATCGATCCATAGTGAGGTGCCGGTGAATCCCGTGTGCCCGAAAGATCCGATCGGGAACAGTTCGCCCCGGTTCCCGGAGAGCGGCGAATCGATGTCCCAGCCCAAGCCGCGCAGCACCGGTTGTCTTAACGGCGTCTGGGGCGAAGTAAACTTCACTACCGTGGCCGGACTAAAAATCTTCGCTCCATTCTCGCCCAGCCCCAAGTTCAGCATCATCTGGCAGAATAGGGCGAGATCTTCAGCCGTTGAAAAGAGACCCGCGTGTCCCGCCACGCCCCCCATATACCGCGCGGTGGGATCGTGAACTGTCCCGCGCAGGATATCGCCCGTCTTCAGTCTCTCCGTGGGCGCGATCCGCCGGCGCGATTCCGCTGCAGGCTGAAAACCGGTATGCGTCATGCCCAACGGACCGAACACGTTTTCGTGAGCAAACTCCGGAAGCGGTTCTCCGCCCAACCGCCGGACGATCTCTCCAAGAAGAACGAAATTGATGTCGCTATATACGAACTTAACCTCCGGCGGACCGGCCGGCACGTCTTGCAGCGCGCGCTGAATGCCTATGTTGTACCCACTCCATTCCGGTTCCAAATCCAGATCCGGCCGTAGCCCGGAAAAGTGAATCATCAGATCCCGAATGGTAATCTCGCTGACACCGTTCTGGAATTCCGGCAGATAGGCAGTGACCTTGTCCGCGATCCGGATTTTGCCCTGCTCAAACAGGTGCATGATGCTGGAGGTGGTAGCCACCACCTTGGTCAACGATGCGCAATCGAAGATTGTGTCCGTGGTCATCGGCTCCCGCGCCGGGAAAAGAGCCCGGCTCCCGTAGGCCTTCTCATAAACGATGCGGCCTCGATGTCCCACTGCCAGCACCGCTCCGGGAATTTTCCCCTGGTTGATCGCTTCATAGATCGCCGCATCCAGGTCGGTTCCGGCGGAAAACGTCTGCGGCGCGCACCAGGCACAGGCGCTGAAGGCCGCGATGAGCGCTGTTATGGGAATCAGCTTGTTCGAATTCGGCAAAGTACTTCTATATTCTCCAGTTTTAAGCCCGGGGCGAAATGTTGCAATCGTCGCGGAGCGTATCCCAACATTGCCGCGGGGGTCGGCTTCCAGTGAGCAGAGTAGGCTGATAGAGCCACTGGCTGACAGCTTCTACCGCTGCACGCGCGAGATCGGGATCGATTTGCCTGTTCATGACCTGGAGCGAAGTGGGAACCCCGTCCTTGCCTATGGT
>JALYXI010000442.1 GCA_030947245.1 Acidobacteriota bacterium | reverse complement strand
GCTTCAATGGCGGCCCGCAACTGGGGCCAGTAGCCTGCCGGACTCATGATTTCAGGTTTTCGCCGCACTGCTGATTCCAGGGTACGCCCACGGTGGTGGAAAAGCACCTCCATGGTGGATGACAACCGAGTCATTTTAACGCAAATCGCTGATTATAAGTGGCTTATTAATGGCATGGCACTTGCTATTTACTGTGTGAGGAACGCATCCATGAAATCCAAATTCTTAGGTCTTTTTCTTCTAATGGCCTGTCCGGTTCTGGCCGGCGGTCATTTTTTCTTCGGATTTGGCGGCGGTGGCTATTATCCGCGCGGTTATTATAACGGCGGCTACGGATATTACCGCCCTCCGGTGGTGACCTACGTGCCGCCACCAGTGGCTTACGGTTATGCGCCGACTTACAATTACGGGCCGGACTATTACGACAATGGCTATTACAGTGATCCGTACTACGCGGGGTCCCTTGGGTATGACTACTATCGCCGACCTTTCGCCGGTGCTTTCTGGGTGGCTCCGCGGTACTACGGAGGACGGCACTACCGCGGGTTCTGGCGCCGCCGCTAAATCACAGCCTGAAATCAACTGAGCGGGGCGGACCTACGGGCGGTCTACCCCGCCCTCGTCAAGCGATGTGGCAGTGAGATAGCCCGCGTTTTTCCAGATATTGCTGGTGGTAATCCTCGGCGGGGTAGAAAGTTGCAGCAGGGGTAATCTCAGTAACGATCGGTCTGCTGAATTGTGCCTGCCGCTTCCGCTTGGAAGCCTCCGCAGTTTGCCGTTGCGCCTCAACGTGGTAGAAAATGGCCGAGCGGTATTGAGTGCCATGGTCCGGCCCTTGATAGTTCAGCGTGGTCGGATTATGGTTTTCCCAAAAAACGTCCAACAACCGGTCGAAAGTCATCTCTTCCGGATCGAAATCGACTTCCACCACCTCAGCATGGCCGGTCCGGTCGGTGCAAACATCCTTGTAGGTTGGATTTTCCAGGGCGCCGCCCTCGTACCCTACGGCCGTTCCGGTGACGCCTTCCAACTGCCGGAACGCAGCTTCCACCCCCCAAAAACATCCCGCTCCAAAAGTAGCTTTCATATCCCCAGCATAGCCCCTGTCCCTGTATTTAGCCGCGCAGCCCATGTTACTCTGCGAACTGTGGTTACGGCTGAAACCGCTGGGCGGAACCTCACGTCGAACGCGATGTATGGGAACACTGGCTGGCGCGCTTCCGTTACCCGCACTCGGCGCAGCGGGACTTGTCAGAGATAGAGTGGACTACCTAAACACTCCAGAAGGCGCGTTGGTTCGCCGGGCGCAGTCAGGCGACGAGTCCGCTTTCCGTGAAATCGTAGAGAAGTATCAGTCCAAGGTTTTCTCGATCATTCACGGGATCGTGCGCCAGAAAAACGATGTGGAGGACATCGCGCAGCAGGTGTTCTCGAAGGTTTATTTCTCGCTGCGCAATTTCGATTTCCGCAGCTCGCTGATCACATGGATTTATAAAATCACGGTGAATGAGTGCTTCGATTACCTGCGCAAAAAGAAAGTTCGCAAGCTGGTGTATGAGAGCGATCTGAGCGAAGATGAGGTCCGGCGGGTGGAAAACACGCAACCGGCCACCGACCGTACTCCGCGGGCGGATACGGCTCTGGCGCGGCGCGATTACGTTTTGAAACTACTGACTCGCGTTTCCGAAGAAGAGCGCAACCTTCTAATGCTGAAAGAAGTGGAAGGCTACTCCGTGGAGGAATTAGCGACCATGCTGAGCATGAATGAGAATACGATCAAGGTTAAACTGTTCCGCGCGCGCCAAAAGCTGGTGAAAGCGTCCCAGCGTTTGGATCGTGCTCCTGGCGCCGCAGCCGTGTAGAACAGCCGTGTAGAAGAGGTCAAAACATATGCACGAAGTTACTCAAAACGGATTAGAAGATTACTTAGCGGGCGATGTCCGCAGGGATGTCAGGGGTCACCTGGACCACTGCGCATCCTGCGTGCGGGAATTGGAAGAAATCGGGTCCGTGTCGAATCTGCTTGGGGCATTGCGGGCGGATGCGGCCGGTGAGACGCTTGCGC
Source organism: Acidobacteriota bacterium (assembly GCA_030947245.1). Lineage (GTDB taxonomy): Bacteria > Acidobacteriota > Terriglobia > Bryobacterales > Bryobacteraceae > JALYXI01. The sequence continues at coordinate 1,627 of JALYXI010000442.1, read as the reverse complement.
CGCCGCCTGGATTTTACGCCCGTGTTTCGGCGGCTGTGGAAGGGCGGAAAGCGGCGTCGGTGTGGAATCTGTTCTCTATGGACGGCGCGTTCGGACGCAGGCTTGCGTTTGCATCCCTGATGACGCTCGGGATTCTTGGCGGTTTTCTGATTTCGCGCGAATCGGACCCGGCTCTTGAGATGCAAGGCCCTGAAGCAATCATGGCATCTCACGATGCGGCGGCTCCGCATGACGAAGCGACAGACCGCGACCGCCTGATGGTCACGCTGGCCAGCTACGATCATTAACACTCCGGACATTTCGAAGACATGCCCCTCTCGACTTCATCCGCATCGGTCACCATGCAAAAGCCCACCGCGACGGCGATGCTGCCGCTGCTTCTGCTTTTCCTGTGCGGCGTAACAGTTGGGGCTCTTGCCATGAGTTTCGTGATTCACCGCACCCTTCATCACCGCTCAGAGGAGAATAAGATCACTTTGCTGAAGTGGAAGAAGGAATTGAACCTGACGGACGCGCAGCAGAGTCAATTGCAATTGGAATTAGATGACTTTTCCAAGTATTACGACAACGTTCTTGGTGACGCCAAGTCGCGAATTTTGCTGATTTTGGATGATAATCAAAAAAATAAATTCGAGCGGCTGTTAAAGGAACGCCGCAAACCGTGATTCGTGATACGCTTTGCGGGTGAATCGTCTTTCTCTTGCGGTCGCAGCCGCCGGGTTCGTGCTAATAGCCGGATGCAAGACCGGGACGCACGGTGTAATTGGAAGCTACAAAATTGGGGAGAAGGTTCAGGTTGGGCCGTTGATTTATACGGTATTCGAAGCGCAGAATTTGACGAACATCGGGGAAGGACTGGAAGCGAGGCTGCCCAAAGGCCGGTTTCTAGTGATTCATCTGAGCGTGGTCAACGGCGGGGGCAACTCTGACCAGCAGATTCCCACTGTTACACTGGTCGACGACCAAGGCGAATCCTATACGGAACTGGATAACGGAGCCGGGGTGCCGCAATGGCTTGGCTTAGCCCGGAAAGTCAGACCCGCAGAGAGTCTTACAGGCGATGTCATCTTCGATGTGCCTCCGAAGCACTACCAGCTTCGCATTCCCGATGAACTTGACGACCGTTTTGCCCTGGTCGATATCCCGCCTACTTTCGGGCTGCCGGAAGTTCGGATCGACCCGCTTCCTTCGAAATAGCTTTTTTCTGACAATGCTGGCCTGGCCGGCTCTTGCCGCCCCCGCCTTACAGATTGTGAATGCCGCCGCGCGGGAGACCGAGGACGGACCTCCGATGGTAAAGGGCAGCAGCTTCCTTCCGGGTGAGACGGTTTATTACAGCTTTCAGATAGCCGGCTACGGAGAAGGCCCAGTGAAGAAGATCCGCTTAAGCTACCGCATTGAAGCCACTGACCCGCGGGGCGTCCGCATTGCCGAACCGATTGAAAGCGTCTTCGACGCGAGCCTGCATGACGAAGACAAGCAGTGGCAACCCAAGCTCCGTGCCGGCATTGCGCTTCCCGCTGTGGCCCCTTCCGGAATTTACAAAATCAGCACGCTGGTTACGGACGACATTTCTCACCTGACCGCCGCTTCTGAAATCAACGTCCAAGTAACCGGACACGATGTC
>JALYXI010000441.1 GCA_030947245.1 Acidobacteriota bacterium | reverse complement strand
ACAATCGGGCGAGGCTCATCTACGAAACGCAGTTGGAGAACGAAGCGCTGGATCAGCTTCGCCAGGCTGAAAGAACCGGCTCTCTGATCGCCATGGCTGAAGCGGAGCGAATTGTTGACCGCGCAGTCACCCATCCCGTTTCGCAGTGGGCCCGCGCACGGGTGTTTGAAATGGCCGAAGCACTTTTCCAAAGCATCCGGATGCAGTTAAGCGTCACCCGGTACAAGGGAGAAGCGCCGGAGCGCGGAGCCAACCTCGACATGATCGATATGCCTCTGAATAACCGCGGCTGGCTCGCGGCAAGATTTGGGGCCATTCGCAAGACCAATGACGAAAGGGAGCGATTGGCAGCGGTCGATGAGGTGGTGAACCGGACAAATCCAGGCCCTGGCGGATTCTATGACGATCTGGGAAACCTGACCCGGCAGCCCCACTTGGTCAGAGGGCCCGGCTTCGACCAGGATCCGGCATACTTCCAGTCTTCGCTGGTGGGCTTCGGAATACGAGGTCTTGGCGGCGCTATGCTGCAATACCCGCGCTCCTGGTGGGACGATGCCGAGACATTATATGAAGCGCCACTCGAGATGGTCTACCGCGACCTCGATCCTCAAGCGCAATATAAGATTCGCGTGGTTTACGCCGGTGACTCCACCAAGCCGAAAATCCGGCTCGCGGCCGCCGGTGACATCGAAATTCATCCCCTGATGCCGCGCCCCATTCCCTTCCGTCCCATCGAATTCGATATTCCCCGGCAGGCGACCTCCACCGGCGAACTCCATCTGACGTGGCACAGGGAAACGGGTCTGGGCGATGCGGGACGAGGTCTCCAGGTGGCCGAGGTCTGGGTGATCAGGAAGTGAACCGGGCGGCGGGCATCGCTACGCCTGGTCCGTAGTCGGAATGCTCTGGTGCATTTCCTTCTTCAACTACGCGGACCGGCAGGCGATCTTTTCTGTGTATCCGCTGCTTGAGCACGAATTGAAAGTCACCTCGGTTCAACTCGGGCTCCTCGGGTCCTCATTTGCGTGGGTCTACGGCAACAGCCCTGGCCCGAAGCTTTCCCAACTGCTGTTTTTTCGTGCGGCGGAAGGCTTGGGAGAGAGCGTCTACTATCCCGCTTCCATGTCGATGTTAGCCGATTATCACGGCGCCGGAGCCATTGGGCAGCGTTATGGATGGCGGTGGTCCTTCATATTTTTCGGTGGACTGGGCATCCTATTGGAAATCGTTCTCCGCAAGTTCCTCAAGGAACCGGAACGCGGCGCACAGGACGCGCTTGCGCACCAACCCGGCATGGATGAGCGGGATGCGGCGTTGCTGATGGCGGGAGCGACTGGAAGGAACACGGCGCGTCACGATTGCCGCCGATCACGGTTACGACACGGAAGACTTAGCCGCGGAGATGCGCGGCACGAACGTCACTCCGCACGTATTGCAGAAATCACAAACGTCCTGATGGTAGCGCCACAGATGGGCGCACAACCCGGCATGTGGGAATGTTGCGGAAGACATTCACTGCAACTGCGTATAACCTCGTGCGCGTGCGGGCTTCAGACCACATACCCGAATTCAATGCGGCCTATCATTCGCCAGGAGCCGTCGTAACGAGCAGTTATAGCTTCTGGACCTTCACCTTAGTGATGCGGTTACGTTCGACGGCTTCGACCGTAAACCGGCGGCCTTCGTGCTCCACCGATTCACCTGCCGCGGGGATGTGACCCAGGCGGAAGAGGAGAAAGCCAGCCAGGGTTTCAAAGCCTGCCGCGGTTTCTATTTTCGTGGCGAACTGGGTTTCGAAATCGCGAATTTTCGTAGCGCCATCGAGGATGGTTTCGGGGGCTTCGGGCTCGGCGATCATGGGCGGATCGTCAAACTCATCTTCAATTTCGCCAACGATCTGCTCGAGCACGTCTTCTGCCGTGAGGAGTCCGGAAATGGTGCCGAACTCGTCAACGACGAGAGCCATATGGCTTTGGTTCGAGCGGAAATCATTCAGCATCTGCATCAACGGCTTGGTTTCCGGCACTACCATGTGCTTGCGCATGATGTGGCGGACATCGAACGGCCGCGGGGTACGGCCGGAGCGGAGGGCCAAACGGCGCTCCTGCCAGAGGCGGAGCATGTCTTTGAAGTAGAGAATGCCAAGGATTTGTTCGGGTCTGGTCTCGTAAACCGGAAGGCGCGAGTGCTGCTGTTCGCTCATGGAAGCGAGTACTTCGTCAAGCGAAGCTCCGGCGGAGATGGAAACCATTTGGTTGCGGGGAATCATGATTTCGCGAACGGAGAGTTCGTCGAGATCGAGGACACGGTGGATGATCTCGTCGGAACCCTCCGGCAGGTGGCCAGAGCCCCGGCTGCTGCTGACGATCAGGCGAAGTTCTTCAGCGGAATGGCCGCCCGAGTGGAGCCGGCGGCGGACACCCAGGGCGAGGCTGATAGCGGCTGAAGAGCGCTCAATCACAGTAATGAACGGGGCCGCAATGCGCGTGAAAACGAGCAGGATGGGAGCAACGGTAACGGCCAGGCGATCCGCTTTGGCGATGGCGAGATTTTTCGGAACGACTTCGCCTATGACAACGTGCGTATAGGTCATCACGAGGAAGGCGAGGATGAAACAGGCCGTGTGAAAAATCCGGGCCGCCAAGGGGTACGAGGCGATGTGGAGGAGGGGTTGGAAAGCGTGAACGATCACGGTATACAGAGTGTCTTCGCCGGCCCAGCCAAGGCCAAGGCTGGCGAGGGTGACGCCCACCTGGGTGACGGAAAGGAGTTGCTCGGGGTGCGCGAGTAGACTCAAAGCGACCTTGGCCCCGGCATTTCCGGTTTCGGCCAATTGGCGCAGGCGGGAATCACGGACGGACAGGAGCGAGACTTCGGCTGCGGCGAAGAATGCAGTAATCAATACGATAGCTGCAAGGAGCAGGAGCCGGAAACCGATGAGGGCCCCGGAAAATTCGGGCATTTGGAGAAATTCTTAGAGTATCCGATCGGCTGGATTTTGGTGGATGGCAGCCTGGCCGGGCCGTGCGCGGCTTACTGGAGCCAGACCTTTGGTTCGACAGACATGCCGGGACGCAGCCGGTGGTCCGAATTTTCGCCCTCTTTCAAACGGATGCGAACGGGAATGCGCTGGACCACTTTTACGTAATTCCCCGTTGCATTTTCTGGGGGGAGCAGGCTGTACTTGGCGCCGGTTGCAGCAGCGATGCTTTCGATATAACCCTCGTATTTGCGATTATAAGCATCCACCTTGATGGTCACGCGCTGGTTGGGGCGCATTTGGCGGAGCTGGGTTTCTTTGAAATTCGCGGTGATCCAAATGTCGTCGAGCGGAACGATCGCGAGCAATTCCTGGCCGGGACTGACGCGGGTGCCTGCTTCCACGCTTTTCTTGCCCACAACCCCACTCGCCGGAGACTTGATTTTGGTGTACTGCAGGTTCAGGAGCGCCTGATCCACCTGGGCTTTGTTCCGGATCACATCGGCCCGGCGGCCTTCTATGGTGGCGCGCTGAATGGCGATATTACGCGGGGCGTTCTGGAGGGCTTGCTCTTCGCGAGCCCGGGCCTGGGCCGCCTGCGCCTTGGCCTGATCGATAGCTTTGAGCGAAGCGGAGGCGGCCGCCTGGTTTGCTTCTACGCTGGCTTGCGAAGATTGAGCGGCAGTCACCTTGGCGTCGTACTGCTCGCGGGAAACTTCGTCTTTGTCGACGAGTGCTTTGAAGCGGGCCACTTCAGCAACGTCGTTGGCGTGGGTAGCTTGTGCGTGGCGCACATTGGCGAGAGCGGTGGCGTAGTTTGCTTCAGCTGAAGCAATACCCGCCAGAGCGCTTGCCACATCGGAAGCGGAAGTGGAAGCTGTAGTGGCATTGGTGGTGTTTATGATCGGTACGTTCGGGCTTTGGGCGGTCACCTGGGCTTGCGATTGGGCCAGCGCGGCTTCTGCTTGGAGGCGAGCCACTTCATAGTCTTTCGGATCGAGATCGACCAGAACCTGCCCGGCGTTGACAGCCTGATTATCCTGGACATAAACATTGGTGACTGTGCCGGTAATTCGGCTCGAAACGGAGTCGATATGGCCATCCACCTGGGCATCGTCGGTAGATTCATAGGATTGCCAATAGCCCCAAAGGAAGAAGCCGCCGACAGCCAGAGCGCCTGCAACGATGAGAATCAAAAGGATGGTGAGGGGTCGAATGCCTTTTTTCTTTTTGTCCTCCTCTTTCCTAGTTTCATCTTTGTTCTTAGGATCTTCTTGTCTGCTAAGATCTCCCGGCTTGTTTTCGCCTTCTTTTTTGCCGTCGCCGTCCCTTTGAGTTTCGTCGCGGACCTTTTGCTGTTCATCCCGGATACGCTGCTGCTCGTCACGCAAGCGCTGCAGTTCATCCCGGACGTTGCCTTCGAGCATTTCAGCCACTTACTTGGCTCCTTTCAGGAACTGCCGGATGTTTTGTTCGGCTTCGCCTAGGGAGCGCGCCAGCGTGACTTTCGCAAGATTGTGCGAGTAGACGGCAGAAATGTAATCGTTATTGGCGGTCGCCACCGATTCCTGCGCTTGAGTGACTTCCACTGTGTCCGCGACTCCGGCGGAGAAGCGGTCGCGAGATTGGACGAGGGTTTCGCGGGCGAGTTGGACATTGCTTTCAGCAACGGTCACTTGGTCTGCAGCGCTTTCCAGATCGAGAAATGCGTTGCGAACGTCGTAATCGATGCGGCCGCGGACATCTTCCAGTTCCGCTTTGCGTTGTTGCAGCGCGGCATCGGCCTGGAGGATATCGCCTTTCACGCGGGTTCCCTGGTAAATGGGAAAATTCAGGCTGCCGTTGAAGGTGAAAGTTCCGTGGGCTTGCGCCGGGTTGAGGCCGATAACGCCGTAATCGGTCACGAAGGCCAATGTGGGGTAGCGTTCGGCGCGCGCCGCTTTGACCGCGAATTCGGAGGCGCGTACCTGAGCGGCGGCAGCTTGAAGATCGGCGCGCTGCCGCCCGGCGCGATCGAGAGCGTCGGAGAACGTAAGACCGGTAAGCGGCGTGAAGGGCAACTCATCGGCAAGAACGAAAGGCTGGCCCAACGGGAGGCCGATGATGCGCGCGAGAGTCAGGCGGTCTTTGTCGTAATCCGCCTGAAGGGAGCGAAGGCGCTGCTGTTCGGTTTGGAGTTCGACGCGGGCGCGATTGGCGTCAATGCGCGCATTTAGGCCGGCTTTATTACGGTCGGATGCCTGCTGATAAACGGCTTGCGCGGTTTCTACCTGGGCGCGGGCAGCGACGAGGCGAGCGAGCGCGGCGCCCACTTGCAGGTAAGAGCCGCCGATGGCGAGCACGACCAGATCGCGCGCATCTTTAGCGGAGAGTTGCGTAGCTTTGACGATTTCATTTGACGCGCGCAGATTGCGGATACGCGTCAGGTCGGCCACTGTTTGCGTGAGGGTGGCGCGAAGGTCGAAATAGTTGTAAGGCCCGACAACCGTTGGAAACCCCGGTACACGGACTCCGAGCGCGGCAAGGTTCGTTTGCTGGACGTCTTCGCGGAGAATGCCGCTGACATTGGGAAGGAGGGAGTTCAGGACCGCATAGCGTTGGCCCTGCGCGGAGCGAATGCTTTGCGCCTGGGCGACCGTTCCCAGATTGTATTGCAAGCCCTGCTTGAGGGCATAATCGAGCGTAATGGGAATTGGCGCGCCGGTATTGACGCCGCTCGGAACGCTGCCCCGGTAGGGGCCTTGGACATCTACACTGCTGTTGATGAGAT
>JALYXI010000372.1 GCA_030947245.1 Acidobacteriota bacterium | reverse complement strand
CTGGGCAAGAAATTTACGCTTGCCACCATGCAAACCCAGGGCACCATGGCAGGGCGCGCCGTGGCGCGCGAAGGCACCCTGGACGAGTACAAGAAAAACCCTGAGTTCGCGCGTGAAATGGGCGAAGAAGTCCCCGGCAAGGGCCTGACCATTCTTCCGGAAACCTGGAAGTACGAAGGGTACGCGTGGGGCATGTCGATCGATCTGAACGCCTGCGTGGGATGCAACGCTTGCGTGGTGGCGTGTCAGGCGGAAAACAACATTGCCGTGGTCGGCAAAGATCAGGTTCATCGGGAACGCATCATGCATTGGCTGCGCATCGACCGATATTACGAGGGCAGTGCGGAAGCTCCCAAGACTCTGTTTCAGCCTGTCGCGTGCGTTCATTGTGAAGACGCTCCGTGCGAGATTGTGTGTCCGGTGGCCGCGACGGTTCACGATCAGGACGGGCTGAATAACATGATCTACAACCGGTGCGTGGGCACGCGGTACTGCTCCAACAACTGCCCGTATAAGGTGCGCCGTTTCAACTTCTACCTGTATTCGGATTGGAATACCGAGAGCGTCAAGCTGCAGAAAAATCCGGATGTGACGGTGCGCAGCCGCGGCGTGATGGAAAAATGCACGTATTGCGTGCAGCGCATCAACCACGCCAAAATCACAGCGGAGAAAGAAGACCGCAAGGTGAAAGACGGTGAAATTGCGACGGCGTGCGAGGCGGCATGCCCCACCCAGGCAATCACCTTCGGTGACTTGAACGATAAGGAAAGCCGGGTCGTCAAGGAGAAGCACGAAGGATTGTCGTATGCGCTTCTGGGCGAACTGAATACGCGGCCGCGCACTACGCACATGGCGGCGCTTCGGAATCCGAACCCCGAGATTGAGGCAAGCTAGGCGATGTCAGCTCCCCTGCAACCCATAGAACTTCCGGATAAGATACACGTCGGCCCGATTATCGGGCCTGAAGAAAATCTGACCACGGTAACCGATACCCTTGCGGGCATCGTGTTGCGGCGTAAGACCGGGTACGGCTGGATCCTGGGGGCGGGAATCGCATTCAGCCTCACGATGGTGCTGTTGATGGGGATGACGTACCTGTTCTTAAAGGGCACCGGCATCTGGGGTATCAACATGCCGGTGGCGTGGGGGTTTGCCATCGTCAACTTCGTTTGGTGGATCGGTATTGGCCACGCGGGCACGTTGATCTCGGCGATTTTGCTGCTGCTGAACCAGTCCTGGCGGAATGCGATCAACCGGTATGCGGAAGCCATGACGTTGTTCGCGGTTGCCTGCGCGGGCCTGTTCCCCATTATGCATATGGGGCGCGCCTGGCTGGCCTACTGGCTGATTCCCTACCCCAATACGATGTGGCTGTGGCCGCAGTTTCGCAGCCCGCTCGATTGGGATGTTTTCGCGGTCTCGACGTACGCGACCATCTCCCTGGTGTTCTGGTACGTGGGCCTGATTCCGGACGCGGCTTCGCTGCGCGATCAGGCGCAACACAGGTGGCAGCAGATCTTCTACGGGGCGCTGGCGTTGGGCTGGCGCGGTTCGGCGCGGCATTGGCAGCGGTATGAAAAAGCTTCGTTGCTGCTTGCGGGCCTGGCCACGCCTCTGGTGCTTTCGGTTCACACAGTCGTCAGCTTCGACTTCGCCGTTGCCATTCTGCCCGGATGGCATACAACGATTTTCCCGCCATACTTTGTCGCCGGCGCCGTGTATTCCGGCTTTGCGATGGTGCTGACGCTGATGATTCCGGTTCGCACGGCGTACAAGCTGGAATCGCTTGTCACGATGCGGCATATCAACAACATGGCGAAGGTGATGCTGACAACAGGCATGATTGTCGGCTACGGCTACATGATGGAAGCCTTCTACGCGCACTACAGCGCAAACACCTACGAAGGTTTCATGATGAACAACCGGATGTTCGGCCCCTACGGCCGGTACTACTGGTGCCTGGTGTTCTGCAACATCGTCACTCCGCAATTCTTGTGGATTAAGCGGGTTCGCACCAACCTGATTGTGCTTTGGGTGGTCAGCATCGTGGTGAATATCGGGATGTGGCTGGAGCGGTTTGTCATCGTGATCACCAGTCTCCATCGGGACTTCCTGCCATCGTCATGGGGTATGTACACCCCGACGGCATGGGATTGGGCGATTTACGTCGGAACCCTTGGCCTGTTCATGACATTGATTTTCATCTTTATGCGGGCCATTCCGATGATCACCATACACGAGCTCCGCGTTCTGGTTCCCTCGGGCGCTAAAACGCCCGTGGCGCAAAAGGAGCCGGTGAAACGGATATGAGCCATTCCGGTCTAATCGAAACGACGCCGATTTACGGTGTGATGGCCGAATTCATGAATTCTACGGAGTTGGTGGATGCGGCTGCAAAAGCCAAGGCGGCCGGATACCGCCGGATGGACGCTTACACGCCCTATCCTGTGGAAGATCTGGAAGAGCCGCTCGATCTTCACGATAACCGCATCTCCTTGTTCGTGCTGCTTGCCGGAATCTGTGGCGCGACCTTCGGATTCGGATTTCTTTCCTGGGTGAACACCGTGTCCTATCCGCTGAACGTGGGCGGCAGGCCGATGATCAGCGCGCCCATGTTCATTCCGATCACGTTCGAGTGCACGATTCTGGCTGCCGGATTGACGTCCGCAATCGGGATGATTCTGCTGAACGGCCTTCCGATGCCGTATCATCCGGTGTTCAACGTGCCGCGGTTCGCGCGCGCCTCCCAGGATGGATTCTTCTTGTGCATCGAAGCAACCGACCCTAAGTTCGACCGTGCGAAGACCGCTGAATTCCTGGAGGGCTTAGGCGCCTATGAGGTGTCCGAAGTTGCTCATTAAGCCGCGCGCGATTTTTGCCCTGGCTGCCGCCTGGATGCTTTCCGCGGGTTGCCGGCAGGACATGCATAACCAGCCCAAGTACAAGCCATTGCGCGAAAGCACGTTCTTTGCGGACGGGCGCCAGTCCCGCCCTCTGCTGCCCAACACGGTCGCCCGGGGAGACCTACGGGAAGCAACGGATTTTTACACGGGCAAGGGCGGCGTTGACGGTAAGCAGGATCTGGACTACTTCCCGATCGCCATTACGAAAGAAGTGATTGAGCGCGGGCACCAGCGCTTCGATGCGTTCTGCTCGCCATGCCACGGGAGGCTTGGTAATGGAGCGGGGATGATTGTGAAGCGTGGTTTCAAGGCTCCTCCCTCGTATCATATTGAGCGGCTGCGAGCGGCGCCTGCCGGGCACTTCTACGACGTGATCACGAACGGGTATGGGTCCATGTACAATTACGCCGCCCAGATTCCGCCGCGCGACCGTTGGGCCATCGTCAGTTATATCCGCGCGCTGCAATATAGCCAATACGTGGAAGCGAAAGACTTGACGCCGGAGATGCGAGCCAAGCTGGACGCGCCTCCGCGGCAAGGGGAGCCGGGCGGCATCCCGGAGCCTGTTGCTGTTCCCCCGCGAGGGCCGGAGCGGAAAGATTCGCCAAATAGCCCGAACCTTCCTCCGGGCGCGCCCGCGACGCCGGCCAGCCCGACTCCGGGCCAGGCAGGAGCCGGCAAGAAATGATGATCGAGAACCAATACTCCCTGGCGCCGGCGCTGAATGTGGATCTTCGTAAGTTCCAGAGAACGGCATTGATCGTTGGAATGATCGGCGTAATTGCGCTGATTATTGGATTTTTTACGACCACGGCGGAGCAGTTCCTCCGCTCCTACCTGGTAGGGTTTTTCTTCTGGAACGGCATGGCTCTCGGCTGTTTCGTCCTGGTGATGATTCAGTACATGACGGGCGGCGCATGGGGCATGATCATCCGCAGGCCGCTCGAAGCCGGTACCCGTACCTGGACGCTTTGCGCGCTGTTGGTACTGCCCATCCTGATCGGGGTCCACTCCCTGTATGCCTGGGCGCAACCCGCGGTGGTGGCCCATGACAAAGTGCTTCAGGACAAGCAGTATTACCTGAATGTTCCGTTCTTTTGGATTCGCGCGGTTTTGTATTATGCGATCTGGGGAACCATCATCACACTCCTGAACCGTTGGTCGTTGGAGCAGGACCGCACGGGTGACCTGAAGCTGGCGAAAAAACTGGAGACTCTGAGCGGTCCGGGCATCGTGATTTATACGTTCACCATGACTTTTGCCGCCACCGATTGGATCATGTCGCTTGAGCCGCACTGGTTCTCCACGATTTATGGCTTCATCATCTGCGTCGGACAAGCGCTCTCCGGATTGTCGTTGATCGTTGCGCTGCTTGTTTTCCTTGGACATTTCCAGCCTCTTTCCGGGATCGTCACTAAGCGGCATTTGAATGATTTGGGTAAGCTTCTGCTGGCGTTGGTAATGCTCTGGGCTTATCTGTCTTTTTCGCAGCTGATTCTGATCTGGTCCGGAAATCTCCCGGAGGAAATCACCTGGTATACCGCGCGCCTGAATGGCGGTTGGCAATATGTCGGCGCGATTTTGCTGATTTTTCACTTTGGATTCCCCTTCCTGCTCCTGCTATCCCAGGCACTCAAGAAGAATCCAAAAACCATTCAGCGAATTGCAATTTACATAATCGTGGTCCGCATCATCGACGTATTCTGGTTGATTGAACCGAGCTTGCACCCTGCGCACTTCCAGCTTCACTGGCTGGACGTTGTGGCGCCCATCGGAATCGGCGGCCTTTGGCTTTCGCATTTTTTCTATAACCTGCAACAACGGCCCATTCTTCCTCCGAACGCGCCGGACCTTGAGAAGGCTCTGAATCATGGACGACATCAACACTAAACACGATCCCCACAACTCGCCCGATCCGGACGACAATCCGCGCGTCGCTTATGAGCACGGCGATGCGGACGTCTTCACCGTCTCGAAATACGCCATCGCGCTTGCATTCGGGGTTCTGATTGCCGCGTCCGCCATGTGGGGCCTGTTCTCCTGGTTCAGTTCGCAACAAACTTTGGAACAGACTAAGCTGCCGGACTCGGTGCTGGAAACCAGAAAGCACATGGCGCCTCCTGAGCCCAGGTTGCAATCGACTCCGAAGTTCGATTTGCGGGAATTTCGCGCCGCTGAAGACGAAGTGTTGAATCACTATCACTGGCTGGATGCATCGAAGGCAACAGCTCGGATTCCGATTGAAGATGCCATCGATATCGTCGCAAGGAAAGGTTTGCCTTCCAAGCCTTTCAAGGGTGGGGAGGGCGTTGACGAAGAAGGCTTCCGCCTTTTGCCCGAACAATCCAGCAGCGGCCGGACCTCCGAGAGGATCGCGCAATGAAAGTTCGTTTCACAACCGGGTTGCTTCTGGCATTTGCTTGCATCGCGCCGGCTCAGCAGGATCTGCTCAACATGAAGGGTGTGGACCGGCCGAGCCCGCTCAAGAACGTGGGAATCGACCAGAAGCTGGACAGCCAGGTTCCACTGGATTTGCAGTTTCAAGACGACGCGGGCCGCACCGTCAAACTCGGTGACTATTTCGGCAAGAAGCCGGTGGTTCTGGCGCTGGTGTATTACTCCTGTCCCATGCTGTGCACGCAAATCCTAAACGGGCTCACCAGCAGCCTGAAGGTGGTTTCGTTCAATCCGGGTGAGGAATTCGAGGTGGTGGTGGTCAGCTTCGACGCTCGGGAAAAACCGCCGCTGGCCGCCGAGAAGAAGGCTTCAATTTTGAATGCCTACCATCGGCCCCAGACCGCGCAGGGCTGGCACCTCCTGACGGGCGATCTGAAATCCATCAATGCTCTCACGAACGCCGTTGGCTTCCATTTCACCTACGATGCCCACACCAACCAGTTTGCGCATGCAAGCGGGATCATGATCCTGACGCCGCAAGGGCGGCTTTCGCGCTACTTTTACGGCGTGGAATATTCTCCGAAGGATATCCGGCTGGGGCTGATTGAGGCAGCCCAAAACAAAATAGGCAGTCCCGTCGACCAGCTTCTGTTGTTTTGTTATCACTACGACCCATCCACCGGGAAATATACGCCGATCGCATTCACCGGTCTCCGCATGTTAGGCGCGGCAACCGTCTTGGCGCTGTTCGGATTTGTCTTCATGGGGTTCCGGCGGGACTTGAAGGAGCGAGGTTAGCAAGCAAAGCAGTCCATTCACATGAACAAGAATTCAATCCCGTTTTTTCCGGAACAGGCCTCTTCCATCGCAGGCAATGTCGACGCCCTGTATGCCTTCCTGGTTCTGGTGACGGCCTTTTTCTCGCTTCTGATAGCCATTCTGATTGTCTACTTTGCAGTGAAGTACCGGCGCCGCTCGGAAGACTATATCCCCGGACCGGTGCACGGCGGTTTGGCCCTTGAAATCATCTGGTCCGTCATTCCGCTGTGCCTTTCAATGATCATGTTTGCCTGGGGCGCCAGCATCTTCTTCACGGAATCCCGCCCGCCGTCCGATTCCATGGAGATCTACGTTACGGGGAAGCAATGGATGTGGAAGTTGCAGCATCTGGAAGGGCAGCGTGAGATGAACGAGTTGCATGTTCCCGTGAACCGGAATATCAAGCTCACAATGACGTCCGAAGATGTGATCCACGATTTCTTCGTTCCCGCGTTCCGTTCGAAGTCCGACGTGGTTCCCGGGCGGTACACCACGGAGTGGTTCCGGCCTACCAAGGTCGGCGAATATCATATTTTCTGCGCTGAATACTGCGGAACGCGCCATTCGAACATGATCGGCACTGTCTATGTGATGGCTCCCGCGGCCTACGCGGCATGGCTCGCGGGCGGCAGCGGGCAGGGAAGCTTGGCGCAAAAAGGCGAGGCGCTGTTCCAGCAGCTTGGCTGTGTGAATTGCCACCTGACCGACGGCCAGGGACGATGCCCGAATCTGGTCGGGGTATTCGGCAAGCCGCAGCGTACGAATGCGGGTGTTGTGGTTGCCGACGCGAGTTATGTCCGGGAATCGATCCTAAACCCCGGCGCTAAAGTTGTAGAAGGCTATCAAAACATCATGCCGACGTTCCAGGGCTTGGTTACGGAAGACGGCCTTCAACAATTGATTGAGTACGTAAAATCGATCGGGCCCACGTCCGGAGACGCAACGGGAAGAGTACAAACAGGAGGCCCCGCTAATGGCGGGAACGGGCTGCCCGCCGGGCGGGTGGACACGAATACGAAGGCCGGGACGCCGCAGAGCCGATGATCCGGTGAAGCGCTAATATGAAAAGACAGCAGGAATTATGATTACCACGGCGCCGGTTGAGGTTGAAGCTCCCCGAAATTACATAAACGCGCAGCATGGCCTGAAAAGCTGGCTCCTAACGGAAGACCACAAACGCATCGCGATTTTGTATCTGATTTCGATCACGTTCTTCTTCTTTATAGGAGGACTCTTCGCTACGGGAATTCGCGCCGAACTGGCCACCCCCGGGGCCGACCTGGTGGAGTCGAACACCTACAATAAGCTTTTCACCATGCATGGCATCATCATGGTGTTTCTGTTCCTGGTACCCTCCATTCCCGCCACGCTCGGAAACTTTTTAATCCCGCCGATGATCGGCGCGAAAGACCTGGCGTTCCCGCGCATTAACCTTCTGAGTTGGTATCTTTACATTTTCGGAGGGCTGTTTATCCTCTATGTGATGGTGACCGGCGGCGTAGACACCGGCTGGACCTTTTATACGCCGTTCAGTTCCACGTATTCGAACGGGTACGTGATGGCTACCGCGACCGGCGTGTTTATCGCGGGTTTTTCATCCATTCTAACCGGGTTAAATTTCGTGGTGACGATTCACAGGATGCGCGCGCCGGGCATGACCTGGTTCCGCTTGCCGCTTTTCGTTTGGGCGCACTACGCTACCAGTCTTCTTCAAATCCTGGGCACCCCGGTTCTGGCGGTCACGTTGCTTCTCCTGGGACTTGAGCGCGGTCTTCACATCGGGATCTTCGACCCGGCTTTGGGTGGCGATCCCGTTCTGTTTCAGCACCTGTTCTGGTTCTATTCGCACCCTGCCGTTTACATCATGATCCTGCCCGCGATGGGCGTGGTCAGCGAGGTGATTTCCACTTTTTCCCGCCGGCAGCCGTTTGGATATTCCTTTATCGCGATGTCGAGCGTCGCTATTGCCATTTTCGGATTCTTGGTCTGGGGACATCACCTGTTTGTCAGCAGCCAGTCCCTTTACGCCGGCATGGTATTTTCGGTTTTAAGCTATCTGGTCGCAATTCCGTCCGCTATCAAAGTCTTCAATTGGACGGCCACGCTGTACAAGGGTTCGGTGGAATTGTCGACGCCCATGTTGTATGCCCTGGGCTTTATCGGGCTATTTACGATTGGCGGATTTACTGGGCTATTTCTGGCTGCTATGGGAATGGACGTCCACCTTACGGACACCTATTTCGTTGTGGCGCATTTTCACTACATCATGGTTGGTGGCGCGATTCTTGGTTACCTGGGAGGCATCCATTTTTGGTGGCCCAAAATGACTGGAAGAATGTATAACGAAAGTTGGTCCAAACTCTCCGCGGTGATCATCTTCGTCGGATTCAATTTGACTTTCTTCCCTCAATTCATCCTCGGCTATCTGGGAATGCCCCGGCGCTATCATGTGTATCCTCCGGAGTTCCAGGTTTATAACGTGCTTTCCACAGCGGGAGCTACGGTTTTGGGTCTGGGCTTGCTGCTCCCGTTTATCTATTTAATGTGGTCGCTGAAAAATGGCGCCATCGCGGGCCCGAATCCTTGGGGAGCCAGCGGACTCGAATGGCAGATGGCTTCGCCGCCACCTACGGAGAACTTCGCCATTACACCTGTAGTTACGACCGAAGCTTACGATTACGCAGCGGGTCAGGGGGCAAAGACAGTTGTCGTCTCACACTAGCGCCATCTCCATTCGGCATCATTTCGAAACTTCGGGCCAGCAGAAGGAAGCATCCACTTTGGGCATGTGGACCTTCCTGGTCACCGAAGTCATGTTTTTCGGCGGCTTGTTTATGGCGTACATCGCCTACCGGCACGCGTATCCGCTAGCCTTCGCCGCCGCAAGCCATAAGCTGAACATCAAGCTGGGAGCTATCAATACCCTGGTGCTGATTTGTTCCAGTATGACGATGGCTATGGGGGTGCATTCCGCCGCTCTCGGCAAAAAAAGAGCGCTCATCACCTTTCTGATCCTTACCTTGCTTCTGGGCGGTGTCTTTTTGGGAATCAAAGGCGTCGAATACCACGACAAATTTGTTCACCACGAGGTCCCCGGGCCTAATTTCGACTTTGAGGGACCGGACCCCCAGCATGCCACCCTGTTTTTCTCGCTCTACTTCGGTTTGACCGGCTTGCACGCCACCCACATGATTGTCGGTGTTGTCATTCTCATTATTTTGATCGTTCAGGCATCCCACAATAAATTCTCCGCTGCTTGGCATACCCCGGTCGAAATGTTCGGGCTATACTGGCATTTCGTCGATATTGTCTGGATCTTTTTGTTTCCGCTTTTGTATCTCATCGACCCAAGATAGAACGCGCTCATGTCCGCCGAACACATCGTTCCTACTCGAATCTACTGGTTCGTATTTATCTCGTTGCTGGTCCTGACCATAGTTACGACAGGGATCGCCTATATCGATCTGGGCAGGTTCAACCTGGTGGTTGCGCTCGCGATTGCC
This sequence comes from Acidobacteriota bacterium, assembly GCA_030947245.1. Lineage (GTDB taxonomy): Bacteria > Acidobacteriota > Terriglobia > Bryobacterales > Bryobacteraceae > JALYXI01. The sequence goes on along the minus strand of JALYXI010000372.1, from coordinate 4,380 downwards.
GCGTTTAAAGCCACGCTGGTCATTCTTTTCTTCATGCACGTGAAGTATTCCACGAAACTGACCAAAGCTGTCGTCGCGAGCGGCTTTATTTTCCTGATCGTCATGGTGTTCTTCACGATGAGCGATCTTCTGACCCGCAACATCACCGCGCCCGGCCGCTAAGCATCGGTCCAGCGATTGACCTAGGGCAGGCGGCCGAGAATCTTCTCCACGTATTGCATGGTCTCCGGGATCATCGGGATACCGTCCGCGGCATCCACGCGAGCGGGTCCGGCATTGTAAGCGCCCAACACACGATTGAGATCGCCGGAGTACCGCACCATCAACTGCTTTAACAAGCTGGCTCCGGCGGCCAGGCTCTCGGCTGGATTGAACGAGTCGCGAACTCCGAACTGTACAGCAGTGGCCGGCATCAATTGCATGAGGCCCTGCGCTCCCTTCACCGAAACCGCGCAGGGTCGAAATGCTGATTCCTGAGTTGCCACGGCATGTAGCAAGTCCGCGCTGATTCCGGCATTTCTTGCCGCTGTTTCCACCATGCCCCGTGCTTCCATCGGATTCAATGGATCGCAGTTCTGCTCTCCGCCGCTGACTGGCTGATCGGGTGACGCAAACAGATTCCGCTCGCCTGGAACCAGTTGGACCTGCTTTTGAACCGAAGCAAGCTGCGCCTCAACCGACGGGCGCGCCCGTGCGGCAACCGCGTCCCGCTGGACCGCTATCGAAGCAAGCTGCCGGTCCAGGGAACTTTCAGCATTTGCGCAGGATGCGGCGGCTAGGGCGAGAGTCAGGCACACTTTCATATCTGAATCATCGGCAGATCCTTCGAAAACTTTATATTTGCTAAAACAAATGTTCATCGGTCCGATAAAGCTGTATAGGAGTAAAGCGATGGAGATTTACCAAACACTCCACTCCCCGGCTGCGGTTCAAGCGGCCGCGGGAAGCAGTCCTGATAGTACTCGTGCCGAAGAGTTGGCGCTGAACCGCAGGCTTCACGCAGCCGTCCGGACCCTGAACGATTTAGCCGATGCCCAATCCACCCGCGAATTCTCATTTGCAATCGATCCGAAAACACGCCAGGCGGTCATCCGGATCGTGGATACAGCCACGCATGAGGTGATCGAGCAGATTCCTTCCGAATACATTCTGCGCGTGGCCCAGCAGTTGAAACTTTCCGGCTCCACTCTAAATTCCCGTGAATCGGTCGATGAGACTGTATAGGAACAATGACACATTCAACCCGTACTTACTTCCAGGACGAGGTACTGTCGGCAAGTCCTCTCCGTCTGGTTTGCCTTCTCTATCAGGGAGCTATCAGTGAGATTCGGGATGCCCGGCGCAATCTGGCCGGCGGCAACGTTCAGGCTCGCAGCGCTTCTATTTCCAAGGCCTGCGACATTCTTTCGGAACTGACCTTGTCTTTGGATGTGGGGACAGGCGGGGAACTGGCTGCGAATTTGGGTGGACTCTACGCGTATGCGATCACGAGGCTTCTTGACGCGAACCTAAACCGGGCCGACGGCCCGCTTGCCGAAGTGCTCGGACTGCTGATTACGCTGCAGGAAGGGTGGACCGAGTTGGCCGCCGCGGAAGCAAGACCGGTAGAGACTGTCCCGGCAACTCACCTGTTTGCGGGTCAAAACCTAGAGTCCTGTGCTCACTCCTGGAGCTTCTGACGATCCTTCAAGCCATGCTCCACCATTTGAGAAAGTCCGAACCCGCCACCCGCGCTTAAGGCAGCCGCGAAGTGTTCTTCGGCCATCCCGATAGCGGCTTCTCCAGCCTGGTCCTCGCCCGTCCCTAGCCACCCAGAACCGCCCTCACGCATCGTTTTCAACATCTGTGCGATGAGCAAGGTTTCAAATTGATGTGCGGCGCCCGCGGACTTTCCGTTCTTGGCGGGCTCGGGCGGAGCGGGGGAAAGGTCTCCTACATTTGCAATCGTCATAAGCTTAGATCACCTCAAGGTCCGCTTCCAGGGCTCCGGCGGCGCGGAGACTCTGCAGGATGGCAATGACATCGCGAGAGGTGGAACCGATCGCGGCCAGCGCGCGAACCAATTCTTCGACTGTCGCCCCCTGCTTCAGCACGATATTCCGCGTCTTTTCCTCTTTGGCCCCGACTGTAACCTCCGGTGTTACCGCGGTGGTACCGGTGGAAAGAGGCGCAGGCTGAGCGACATCGAACGTGGTTTTGATCTCTACCGTCAGGTTGCCCTGGAGAATCGCAACGGGCGAGATCCGAACGTCTTTGCCCATGACGATCGTCCCCGTCCTCTCGTTCACGATAACGCGCGACGTCCTATCCACTTCTACGGTCAGAATCTCAAGCTCAGCCATAAACTCGATCGGGCGGCCACGAAATTCTTCAGGGACGGCAATGCTCACCAGCGCTGAGTTTTCGGGTTTGGCAACGGAAGCTTTGAAATGCAGGTTAACGGCAGCCGACACCCGCGCGGCGGTTGTAAAATCCGCCTCTTTGATCTGCAATTTCAAGTGGTCGCCCGGCGGAATGGAAGGCGCAGCCCGTTCCACAATGGCTCCGTTCGGCACGCGGCCAACCGTCGGGTGGTTAACAGATTGAGTGTTGCCCGCTTTGCCCGCTGAAAATCCCCCGGTCACGACCGCGCCTTGCGCGACCGCGTATACCTGCCCATTCGGTCCTCGCAAACTGGTGAGAACCAGAATGCCTCCTTGCAGATTAGGGGCATCTCCCACCGCCGCCGCGGTTACGTCGATATGCGAACCGGGCTGTGCAAACGCGGGCAGCGTGGCGGTTACCATTACCGCCGCCGTATTCTTGACGGTGAGCGCGTTCGGATCGACAGACACACCCATGCGCTGCAGAAGGTTCGTCAGGCTTTGGGTGGAAAACACGGCTTGCCGCCGATCGCCGGTACCCGCCAAGCCGACTACCAAGCCGTAACCCACCAACTGGTTGTCACGCATTCCTTCAAAAGTAGCGAGGTCTTTCAATCGGCTCGCGCCTTCACACGGAAAACTCCAAGCCGTCAATACAGCCGCAATGCAGGTGATGAATTTCATTCAGAAGGGAAGCAGGCCCAGCAGCACGCGGTACAGGATGAATGGCCGCCGAATGGCGTCGTTCACTACGCCTTTTCCGTTGATGCGCACCTCAAGTTCGGCCAGCCGGGTGGAGCTTACGGTATTCGCGGTGGAGATGTCCGCCGGGCGGATCACGCCATGAACAGAAACAAGCTGGTGCTCTGAATCCACCTGGATGTTCTTGGTCCCTTCCACCACAAGGTAGCCGTTCGGCAGCACTTGCACGACGCGCGCGCTCAGACTGGTGGTGAGTGTAGTGTCGCGCGTGGTAGTACCCTGACCGTCCAGCTTGCTCGCGCCCGAAAGCCCGGTCAGGTTCGCCAGCACGCCACCTGCTTTGGTCGGGCCCGCGAGTGAGGTGATGGAATTGTTCGCGCTGGAAGTTCGTGAAGACTTGGTGGATCCCGTCGCCACGGCGGAGGCTCGCTCGGCCACAACGATCGTTACGATATCGTCAATCTGGCTCGCCCGGTGATCGCGCGCCAAGTCCGCCAGCCCGGCCATGGGGCTCCACAAGGATCCTGGGGAGGATTGCTGCGCAGCCGGATCGGTTGCCCTCCTACCGGCCTGTTCCACATAGGTGTCGAGCGGCGATGGTTTCACCGCCTTCTCGCGCTTTGCCGCGAACAAGCAGCCCGCCACGCAGAGTAGCAAAGAAAGCGCTCGAAGCTTCACTGGCTCGCCGCCTGGGCTACAACCACCGCGGAACTCTTTCCCGTGACTCGGGCTTCAAAGACCTTGCCTGACTTCGGATTGCGCAGCTTGACCATTCCACCTTCCACCGCCGCTGACTCGGCCCTTGCGTCCAGCACAAGATGAGTGAGTCCGGATTCGACTGTCACCTTCACGGAATCGCCTCGTACCACGGACGTTTTGGAAGCTGCGGTCTCGTTGCCTGCGCGCAGTCCCCCGATAGGGATCGGTGAACCTGTGCGAAATGCTTTCATTGTTTTGCGCCCCACTACTTCATCCAGGCGCTCGGCCATTCGCTGCGCGGAAGGAAATCTCCGCACAGGTCGAATTTCCACATCCGCCGCGGACAACTCGTGGTCCGCCGGGATTTCGCGTATGGCCAACACCTCCGGCGTGGCAATCGAAACCCGCGCCTTGACCCAGATCGTAAATTTCCGCCCAGGGGCATATTCGATGGAACCGCGCCACACTACCGGCTCGTCCGGATTGTCAGCGGGAGGTCTCGGCAATGAGCTCAACGCAAAGATGATCTTCCCATCCGGGACTGGGTACCGGTTCATCTCTTCGATGCGGATGTCCGCGCCGGGAACAAGAGGCTGTATCGCCGCTATGACCGCGG
>JALYXI010000356.1 GCA_030947245.1 Acidobacteriota bacterium | reverse complement strand
GTTTGGGGTTCACGGTCAGCAGATTGTTCAGAGCGGCGCGCGAATCTCCGAAGCGGTTCTCGCGCATCAGCGCGGCGGATTCGAGCAAACGCGCCGCGCCGCTTTGCTGATTCAGGCGAAGGCACTCCTCGGCGATCTTCAGCGCCGTCGCGTTATCTCCGCGCGCCAGGGCTACCTGCGAAAGGGCAAGCCGGGGCGCCAGATAATCCTGACGAAGTTCGGCGGCTCTTTCAAACTGCTGCCGTGCTTGCTCCAGTTCGCCTTTCGCGAAATGCGCCCGGCCCAGATGAAAGTGGGCGACCGCGTTATCGGGACGCGCCGTCACTACGGCCTGCAGTTCGTTGATCGCCTGGCCGATGTCGCCTTTGTCCAGAAGGAAGCTGGCCTTCAGGCCGCGGGCTTCCGGATCTTTCGGATTTGCTTTCAGGATTTCGAGGTTTTTCTCGTAAGCCTGGGCTGTTTTATTGTCATGGATCAAGGCTTCGATGACGCGCTTCTGGTAATCCACTTTGTGAGCCGGGTCTTTCTTTTCGCCTTCCTCGTATTGGCGTACCGCCTCCGCTCCATCGTTCAGGCGAAGGTAAAAATCGCCGGCCGTGAAGTAAGCCTGGGGAAAATCGTGGAAGTTGGCTTTCAAAGAATCCAGAACCTTGGCGCCTTCCGCTTTCTTGTTATTGGCGAAGTAATGAGCGGCCAAAATGGTCTGGAATTCATACGACTTCGGATTGTTGGCGATGGCGCGTTTCAGAATGGCTTCGGCATCGTCGGGCCTCTTCTGGCTTGCATACAGCCTGTACAACTCCAGGTACCCGGCGGTACCGCCCTTATTGGTATCGATAATCTTGCGGAATAGCTGTTCGGCTTCCGCGTTTTCACCGTACAAAGAAAGCGTGCGCGCTAGCGAAATCTGGATATTCAAGTCGCCGGGCTTCAGAGCGAGAGTGCGGCGGTATTCCGCGATCGCCTCGCCCGTTTCCTTCTTTGCATTCGGGATGTCATTGGCGCGGACGAAGTCAATTGCCTGAACCAACAGGAGATCGGCTTTCAGTTTGTGCCCTTCGAAGGAGTTGGGATCCCGGGCCAGGAACTGTTTCGAAATCCCATCCACTTCCTGAATTAAGGGTTGATTGCGCCCGTTCGCAGCCCCGTTTTGCTGCGCCGCAAGAAGGAGAATTTCCGCAAGGTTCAGGTTGGATTGGTTCGCTTCCTTTGAGCCGTTGGGAAGCAATTCGATAGCGCGGCGATAGGCGGGGACGGAGTTCGCCACCTGCCCCAGCTTGGAGTTGGTGAGGGCCAGATGATACCAGGCTTCCCCGTATTTCGCGTCCGTTGAGAGCGCGCGGCGGTACATGATGGATGCTTCCTTGTACTTGCCGCGGTCGTAATACTTGTTTCCGCTATCGAGGTAGCGTTTTTTTATCACCTGCGGGTCCCGGCTGCAGCTGACCAGAGCCAGAGCCATGAGAATCAGAACGAGAAGACGCTTATACATACAGGGGTTGCTCAGCAACATTTTCCTACACAACCGAAGCCAATGGGGAATTATTCCACTGCGACTGTAGGTATTACCGGCCCCGTAACAGGACTACTCACGCCGCCTATCTTAATCGTAACGGGTAGAGCGTCACCTTTCATATGGGTTCCCGGCACCCGGACATTGATCTGATTAAGCCCGATAAACCCTGGAACCAGGCCGCTGAATTCGACGATGATCGCGGACTGGCTATAGCGCGGATCGCCGAAATAGACCTGAACGGGGTCCGTAATCGCCAGAGGGCGCGCGGGAGCCGGATTGCCGGATGTGACGCCGCCGCCGTGTGTGGGTCCCAAGCCGGTGGCGAAAATGGTCAACTGCTGATCGCGCGTGGTGGGATGCTGCTTAGTGACGTAGCTTCCGTCCTTATGAACAATCGCCGCCTGGGAACCGGACACGAAAATCGCCGGCGCGTATTTGGTTACCGTCACCGTGACCGGAACTACGGAAGCCGCCTGCTTCGAGATGGAGCGGACAACGAGAGGGTACCTGCCCGCGGCCAATCCGATGGGTAGCTGCGCGTTGATCTGGTTGGGCGAGGTCGAGATCAGCGGGAGCGCCTGGTTGTTGAGCGTGACGCACGCGCCACCGAGAACCATGGGGAGCGCCGCTCCGGAGTTCGTTTGCTGTGCGGCCAAATTCTGGCCGAAGATGGAAACCAGTCCTCCCGGCGCCGCGGTTGCCTGATAGCTGGCCAGATTGACGACGCCGTTCTGCGGAACCACCGGCCGGTCTGAAGCGGCCACCGGAGTAAGCGGGATGATCGACAATCCCGTGGCTGTCAGCGCATAAGCATTGGTGGCGGTGGAATCCACAACCAGGCCGCGGCCATTTACCGCGATCCGTTGCGTTCCGCTGACCGACGATGCGGCGCTTTCAAGCGAGGGTGCGGAGCGAAGAAGCTGGCCCGTGTTGGCGTCGACAATCTCGATCATGCCGGCATCGGTCGCGGTGGAAGTGGCGCCGGTCCTGACGGGTTGCGTAAAACGGGCGAACGTGGTGGTTCCGATTGCCGCAACGGCGGACACGGGGCGGGATGTCGCGGTAGCCGCAGTGGCGCCGCCGCCGGGCAGCACGCCGCCGCCCACCGCGCCTACGGAGTCGGGCGTGGCGACGGGGGTAAGGGACGAGTTCAGGAGCGTGTTGTTGGCGACGTAATACTGGCCGCGCGGTCCCGCCGCTACCGGACCCAAAAATCCCGTGAGCGTGGTAGTGGAGAAAATCTGCTTGTTGACGGTGTAATCATCCACTGCCGCATCGTAAAGATATGCATTGCCCGCCCCTGTCACAAGCAGGACGTATTCGCCGCCCGGTGTAGCGGCCAGGGTGCGGACGGAGGGGTTGCCGCCCCCCACTGCGCGCACGGCGGCTGTGTTCGAGCCGCCGAAAACGGAAGGGTTGAGCACCCGTGGAACGGCTTGAGCGCCGTCTATCTTCCATAGAGTGCCGTCGCTCATCACAAACTGCGGACCGCGCTGGCTGGAGGCGATGGAAGTGGGATAGTTCAGGCCGACGGCAATGTTGGCGGGGATCGGTGGAAAGACTACGCGCCCGGTGACTCTGGCCTTGTCGAGATCGACAATGCTGATGGATTCGCCGCCCGTGTTGGCTACGTACATCGTGACGCCATCGGTACCGATGGCAAGCGAATGAGGCAGTTGGCCGACCTTGATAGGCGTGGTGAAGCGCTGTGTTTTCAAATCGAACACCTCGATCTGGTTCAGGCCGGAGTTGGCCATATAGAGCTTCTGCCGCGCGGGGTCCTGAATCAAATCGGTCAGGGTCTCGCCGCCGCTTACGTTTTGCGCAACCGGCAGGATGGTTCCGCGCGCGTCCGCGTCGCGATTGTTCTGGAAGACGCGCACGTTCGCCGGAATGTTGATCGCCTCATTCGACTGAACTAAAAAGTCATTCGGAGCGGAGGTGCCGGGGCTTTTGGCGGCGTTCGGATTGAACCGGAAGGTAAGGGCGCCGCCGGTAGCCGATGGCGTGGATTGAACAGACGGCGCCGTGCTGGTGTTGGTGGTTGGCGTCGCCGTTCCGGTGTTGCCATTGTTCCCGCCTATGACGATAATGCCACCGCCGAATCCGGGGAAAATAATCCCGCCGCCAGGGCCTCCGTTGCCGCCTAGCCCGGGCAATCCGGTGGTGGAAGCCAAGCCGCCGCTGGTCAGGGTATAAGATTGCGCGGTTGCGGTCAACCGGCCGCGTCCGGTGTTGGTGACGTTGTCTTTCAAGGAACTCTGAGCGGCGGTAACCCCGCACTGATCGTTCGTCAGCAGAACGATTTGCGAATCCACTTCCGCAATTGGGCTCAGGGTGGCTTGTCCAACCGGAAGGATCACAAATCCGGATTCGGACAGGGCATAGATAATATCGCCCGCATTGGTAATCACCATTCGGCCCGAAAGGTTTTCAGGCAATTGCAGGCCAAGCTTGATGAGCAGGTTGTCGGGATCGTTATAGAGGAGGCGGGTGACGTTGGGGCGCGCGGCGGGGTTTTGGATGGGTGCGAAATTAAACGCTCCGAAAAGGTTCTGGCCATCGGGAGAAAAGACGCTGCCGCCTTGGTTGGCCTGCGCATTGAACTGCGTGCCGGCGGGAAACGCGAAGGGTGAGTTGGCCACATTTTCCTGGGCCAGGATGGCGAGGGTCGCGGTGTCGATTAAAGAATATCCCGCCATGAACTTCGACCCGTCGGGAGAGACCGAGAGCACGTTCGACAGATTAGTGAGGATGCGGCTGCGGAGTACCGTGCCCGAAGCCACTTCGTACACAAACACCACTCGATTGTTAGTGCTGGCGTTGCTGGAGAGGTTCGCGCCGATGATAAGGTCGCCGGCTTTGGTTGTGATGAGCTTGCTGTGATAAGAAAGATAGGCGCGTCCCGATGGGGCGGGGAGGATGGGTGGCGTGGGCGCGGCGGGCGCGATCGCGACGTTATTCAGAGTGCTATTCAGAGTGCTGCCCTGGGGATCGTAGATGAGAAGCGCATTCTGGCCGTTAGAGCCGACCGTCGTGATCAGCACGCGCCCGTCTTTACCCACCGCGACGCCCTCCGGACTCGCCGGGAGCCCGATGCGGCCCGAAACGGCCGGCGCGGTCTTGGTCAGGTCAATGATGTTCAGCGAACTTGAGGTGTACGCCGTGACATAGAGCAGGTTGTTATTGGGCGAAAGGGCGATCGAAACGGGCTGAGTGTCCGTTCTGATGCTGGCCAGATACTGCCGCTGCTGCGTGGACCAGACTTCGATCCGGTTGGCGGTGCTATTGACCAGGTATAGGCGCTGGCGCGGTTCATCCAGAAGAATGTCGGAATACGAAGCGGCGGCTTGCGAGGGGACGACTGTTCCGAAAGTAGCGGAGAATGCGGCTGCGCCAGTCAGGCCAAGCAGAAGTGGAAGACAGGCATGGCGCATGAACGATCTATCTAATGTTAACCCGCGGCCTAAATAAAAGTTGCCGTACTACCGGCGTTCTAACGCCGCGGGGACGGGGCTCTCGTTGAGGCTGGAATCGCTCAAGCTGAAATTGATGTCGACCGTGGTGATGACCGGGACGGGATTGCCGTTGAGGAGCGTGGGCTTGTACGTCCATTGCGTCAGAGCCTCCTGGGCGGCTTGGACAAGCAGAGGGTGACCGGAAACCAGTTGGAGATTTTGAAGGTGCCCGTCCTGCCCGATCACAACGTTGAAACGCACCGTGCCCTGAATGCGCGCCTGGCGGGCCAGCGGGGGATACTGCGGCTGAATTCTCAACAGGATATTCGCGTCTGCAACACGCCCGCCCACGCGAATGGAAGACGTATCCGGCGCGGAGAGTCCGTTTGCGGCATTGCGGAGCACCGCGGGATTGTCGGCATGTTGGTGGACCTGCGCAATCCACATCGGTTTGATCTGCTCCCGTAGCGGCTTCGGCATGATCTGCCAGATATCGGAGCGGGAAAAGAGTGCGGAATCGGGGTGGTGCTGGATGTTGTAGCTCGCCAGGGCGAAGCGCCTGGACCAGTTCGGGTCCGCGCTGCCTTGCTGATAGTAGTTGTAAAGCTTGAGCGTCGCGGCCGCGTCATCGGGATTCGATTGGACGTTCGCTTCGAGTGTGGCGGCTTCAGTTTCGGTGAGTAACTGTTGGGCTGCCGCGGGGGACAGCGCCAATGTCGTTGCCAAGATGGTCAGGAAAGTTGCCCGGGGGAACATATAGGGACCTCGCAGCACAAGTATACTCCTCAGGATTGCGCTTGCAGAATGAGGTTTCTGGCTGACGCAATGTCGATTAGGCGTTGCGGTGCGTCGCTCGATTCGCGTTCGATGAACACAGGCTTGCGATAGCCGGTTTCGCGAAGTTTCGCGAGAAAGCCCGGGATATCCACGGCGCCTTCTCCGAGCGGCGTTTCGTGCCCCAATTCGCCTGGGCCTGTCGGCCAAATACCGTCTTTGGCGTGAGCGGAAAGCACGCGGGGGGCAAGCAATGTGAGTGCTTCAATCGGATCCCCGGTTCCGTATAGGATCATGTTGGCGGGATCGAAATTGATGCCGAGGTTGGGCCGATCGGCGTCCTTGAGAAATTCAAGCAGCACGGGAGCGGATTCCTGACCGGTTTCAAGAGCGAACGTAAGAGACCCGGCGTGATCGGCGATACGGCGCACCATCTCCCGCACGGCGACGTAAACGGGATCTTCGGAATCGTCCGGAACGAAACCGATATGGGTGGCAATTCCCGGAGCGCCCAGTTCCCGGGCAAAATCTGTGACCGCGTAGGTCCGGGCTTCCCGTTCGCTGCGCGTTTTTTGCGGAACGAACCCCACTGTAGTC
>JALYXI010000337.1 GCA_030947245.1 Acidobacteriota bacterium | reverse complement strand
CCGAAGTGGGCGAAGGCGCGCCGGAAATTACGAAAATTCCTCAATTCTTCGACAACCCCGGCTTTCTCGAACCCATGCGCGAACACGTCGGGGAAGCTCTTGCCCAACTCCCCGGCGCGCAAGTGGTATTCACCGCGCACAGCATTCCTAAAAGCATGGCGGATGGAAGCTGGTATGTCTCCCAACTGGAGTATGCCTGCCAAAGGATTGCCCCTGGACCTCTGGTCTATCAGAGCCGCAGCGGAGCCCCGGGCCAGCCGTGGCTCGAACCCGGCATCAACGATTGGCTGCGCGCTCATCGCCCGCCACGCGTGGTCATCGTTCCCGTGGGCTTTATCTCGGACCACATGGAAGTTCTCTATGACCTCGACACCGAAGCCCGCGAAACCTGCCGCGAACTCGGTATCGAGATGCGGCGTGTGCCTACCGTAGGCACTCACCCGCGTTTCATCCGCATGATCCGCGAGTACGTCGAGAATCCCCGCCCACCGCTCTGCACCGCGACGTGCTGTTCTATTTCATCCCGGACAGCCGCTCCGGCATATCCGCCAGCACATAGCTGAGCACTGCCAACGCCGCGACATTCAACTTGAAATCGTGCGGATTGACTTTGTCGAAAGTGTCCGCGTTTGTGTGGTGCCAGTCGAAGTAGTGGGTTCCCACCGTCGCCATCCCGAATCCGGGCACGCCCGCGGCCATTAAAGGACCGATATCGCTGCCACCGCCGCCCCGCTGCATGGATCCGGCCTCGATCCCGTCCAGCAGTTTCCCAATTTCCACCGCGCGCGCAAATGCCGCTTCCGTTGTGGGAGGCGTCTCCACGTCGCCAGGGACCATGGGGCGCCGGGATCTCCTGCCACCGCCGCCTGAGCCGAATCCGAAGCCTACGGGCTTCTCCGCCCCGCCGTCCATCTCGATTGCCGCAACATGCGTCTGGGCGGGATCTCCTGCCCATTTCGCATAAGCGCGCCCGCCGGCGCCGCCGTTCTCCTCGTTGGTCCAGAACGCCACGCGAATGGTCCGGCTGGGCCGCAATCCAGCCTTCTTAATCAGCGAAACCGCTTCCAGGGCAGCCATGATCCCTGAGCCATCGTCCTGCGCGCCTTGCCCGATGTCCCAGGAATCGATGTGCCCGCCCAGCACGACAATTTCTTCCGGCTTTTCGCTGCCGGGAATTTCGCCGATCACGTCGAATGAGTCCGCGTCGGGAAGCATCTTTGCCTCCATGTTCAGTCTCACCCGCACGGACGCGCCGCTCTTCACCAGGCGGGCCAGGCTCTCGGCATCTTCGATGGACACTGCGGCGGCCGGAATCTTGTTCACGTTCGGATCGTATTGGAGAGCGCCGGTATGGGGGCTTCGAAGGCTGAAGGGGGTGATGGAACGGACCAGCACCGCCACCGCGCCCAAGGCAGCCGCCCGCGAAGGTCCAGCGGCGCGGTATGCCACAGTCTGCCCATAGCTCACATAAGGAGCATTGAACACCACGATCTTCCCCGCCACCTTATCTTTTCCAAGCGCGGCCAGCTCTTCAAAATCCGAAACCGCGACCACATCAGCCGTGATCCCTCCGGCCGGAGTGCCCACGCTGTCGCCCAATCCCAGCATGAAAAGCGGCCGTTCAAGTGGATTCAGCAGCGTCGCGGACTCCTGCCCCCGCACCCAGTGAGGAACCTTCACCGGAAGCTTGCGGACATTCTCCAGGCCCGCCCGGGTCATCTCAGCCGAGGCCCAATCAATCGCCTTCTCGAGTGACGATGAACCGCTGAGCCGATTGCCGATCCGGTCGCACAGGTACTCCAAACGGTTCATTCCCGCATCGCTTTCGAGCGCCGCCCCAATCAGCCGGGCCGCCGTATCACGGTATTTCTCCGTCACCGGTTGGGCGCACAGAGTGGCGCAAAATCCAGTCGAAATCAGCGCCCTGAGCAGTCTCATTTGGATAAGACTACCAGTTCTCTCAGGTACCCGCCCTGGGTGATACCATCCAAATGACTATGCAATCCCGCCGGAATTTCATTGGCAAAGTGGCTTCAGGCCTTGCCGGAACCATCGCCGCTTCCTCCGTTCTGGGCGCAAATGACCGTGTGCGCCTGGGCATCATCGGCGCTGGCGATCGCGGCATGCAGGACGTTCGCGATGCCATGGCGTGCCCGAACACGGAGTTCGCGGCCTTTTGCGACGTCTATACCAAGCGCCTGGAAGACGCGAAAGCGGTCGCCCCAAACGCAAAAACGTACCTGAACTATCGCGACATGCTGGATGACCGGTCGCTCGATGCAATTTTGATCGCCACGCCACAGCACCTCCATGCCGAACACTTCGTCGCTTCTCTCGAAGCCGGTAAGCACGTTTACCAGGAAAAAACGATGGCATTCACGGTAGAGCACGCGAAAAAGATGCGCGCCGCTTACCTGAAATCCCAGCAATCGGGCGCGCCGCGCGTGGTGCAGATCGGTCATCAATCGTGCTCGTCGGGCCAAGTGCTGGATGCTGCGAATTTCCTCTCCTCGGGCAACCTCGGGAAGATCACGGCCATCCACGCGCACATGTACCGCAATACGCCGCACGGAAAGCCGCAATGGTCGCGGCCCGTTTCCGCGGAGATGAATCCGGAAAATATCATCTGGAAATCGTTCCTGGGCGAAGCGCCCGCGCATGAGTTCGATGCCAACCGCTACCTGAACTGGCGTTTCTTTTGGGATTATTCCGGCGGCAACGTCTACGAGAATATGTGCCACCAGCTTTCCTTCTGGTACAAGGTCATGAATCTGCAAATCCCCCGCGCCATCAACATGACCGGCGGAATCTATCTGTGGAAGGACGGCCGCGAAGTCCCGGACACCATGAACGTCTCCATGCAGCACCCCGAAGAGATTCTCTTCACCTGGGATTCCGGTTTCGGCAACAACCAGTTAGGCGTCAGCGAAGACGTGCTCGGCACGGACGGCACAATTTCGAAATCGCAGCAAATCCGTTACACGCCGCAAAAGGTGAACCGTCCCGATGGCAAGGAATTGATGGGGACTACCATCACCGCGCCGCGCGCGCACATGCAGAACTTCCTCGACTGCGTGCGCTCCGGCCGCACTCCGAACTGCCCCTTCGATGTCGGCTTCCGCGTCTCAATCGCTTGCCGCATGGCTGTTGAAAGCTATCGCCAGGGCCGCACCATCCAGTGGGACGCCGTGAAAGAAGAGATAGTGTAAGTGGAGTTCGACTACACCCCGGAACAGGTTCAGCTTCGCCGCGCAGTACGGGATTTCGCGGCGCGTGAAATCGCCCCACACGTCATGGAGTGGGATGAAGCGCAGCAGTTTCCCTCCGCGGTGGTCAAGAAACTGGGTGAGCTGGGCTACATGGGCTCCATTTTCCCGGAAGAGTTTGGCGGCGCGGGATTGGGCTATGTCGAATATTCCATCATCATTGAGGAATTGGCACGTGTCGATGGCTCCGTAGCCATCATTCTGGCCGCCCACACTTCGCTCTTCACTAACCACATCTACAAAGCGGGGACGGAAGAACAGTAGCAACGCTATATTCCCTAGCTTGCCTCGGGCGAGTGGCTGGGCTGCTGGTCGCTTACCGAACCCGAGGCCGGGTCCGACGCCGCGGGCACTCGAAGCACCGCTGTGCGCGAACCCGATGGCTGGGTAGTAAACGGATCGAAAACCTTCACCACAAACGCGCATTACGCGGATGTGTGC
>JALYXI010000268.1 GCA_030947245.1 Acidobacteriota bacterium | reverse complement strand
TTCCTCTGGTCTACGGAAAGCCACCAGGGAGGTCGTAAACCAACAATCACACCTCTTCTGATTCGTCAATGGGCACATTTCTCAAACTGACCCACTACCCGGCAGGCCGTCGGGAATCGTCATCATTTGGACTTGCGAGTGAGCTCGCGTGGTAAAAAACACCTTGTCTCTTGTCCAGATGATCCCACTCTGAGTTGTTACCGGCTCAAGCTGTGCTTTGCCAGCGGTGTAAGTTTCTATCAAGCTAAAGTCAGGCCGCCGAATCGAAAATCGGTAACTCCTGCCCGGCTCGCAAAAAGCCTCGTATAGACATTTCCTTCATCATCAATCCTGACTCGGTCGGCCACCGAGTTTAGCTGCGGCGAAATTTTTACTTCTCCGGTCCCTACTTTGCCGGTCAAAACAATATGAAACTTATCATCGACGTTAACTGTTGCTGCCCACTGTCCGTTGTGATTCTGAGCTATTGTAAAACCTCCAAACTGATGAGTCTCGCCGAGACTTGCCCGCGCGATAGCCCGTAAATTAACGGTATCGGTGAGACTTAGGGGCGCTGTGCCGGCCTTTAAAATCAACGTCGCCACAATTAGCATTGGCAAATATCGAAGCAACCGCATTGTTATCTCGCCTCCTATTACATCAGCTCGCGCTCAAAACTGATCTACTGATCGTATGGACCGCCGAACCTTTCTGCAAACTCCGCTTGCCGCGCTCGCGCCTCAGGCGGGTCATCTTGTGCCCGAACCGGAGCGCGTCGCGAAGCCGAACGTCCTTTGGGTTTTCGGCGATCAGTTCCGAGCCCAGGCGCTTGCCTCCAATGGCGACCCGAACGCCCGTACGCCGAACCTGGACCGGGCCGCCGTGAACGGTGTCACCCTGTCCGGCCACGTTTCCGGCTTCCCCCTGTGCTGTCCCTTTCGCGGCTCCCTCCTCACCAGCCGTTATCCCCACGAGTGCGTCCCCGGCCACGAGTACCCCTTGCCCCAAGACCAGAAAACCATTGCCGACGTGTTCAACGGCAACGGCTACCACACCGCTTACTTCGGCAAGTGGCACTTGGCCGGTTTCCATGAGCGCGAGGGCCGCGCCGCTTTCTACATCACGGATCCCGCGCACCGCGGTGGCTTCCAGTCCTGGACCGGCTATGAAAACAACAACAGCCAGTGGGATTGCTGGGTCCACGGAGGCCAGGGCAAAGGCGCTTTCCACTACCGCCTGCCCGGATACGAAACCGACGAATTAACCAATCTGCTGATCCGCTATCTAAAAAGCCGTCAGGAATCGGAAAGCACAAAGCGCCAGCCCTTCTTCGCCGCGTTAAGCGTCCAGCCTCCGCATAACCCATACGTCGCGCCCGAAGCGTTCATGTCCCGGTACAACCCGGAAAAGCTGGAACTGCGGCGCAATGTCGCGCCCGTACGATCCATCGAATGGCAAACGCGGCGGGACTTGGCCGGCTATTACGCGATGATTGAAAACCTCGATTGGAACTACGGCCGCATTGTCCAGACTTTGACAGATCTAGGTCTGGCGGACAACACCCACATTCTGTTCTTCGCCGACCATGGCGATTCGCATGGCTCGCACGGCCAGTTCCTGAAAACCAATCCGTATGAGGAATCCATCAAGACGCCCATGATTCTTTCAGGCGGAACAGGCCGCTACGGCGGATGGAAGAATGGTCAAGCGCCCGTCGTTTCGAACCATGTCGATATCGCGCCCACCACGCTTGGCCTGTGTGGCATCGGTAAGCCCGATTGGATGCGCGGGCATGATTACAGTTCGCGCCGCCTCGCCAAGCCTCCCGCTGGCCCCGAACCGGATTCCGCTTATCTGCAGCAGGTAATTCCTACCGGCCACCCCGACAGCATCAACACGCCGTACCGTGGCCTGGTGACACGGGACGGCTGGAAATACTGCTGCTTCGAAAACCGCTCCTGGTTGATGTTCAACCTGAATGACGATCCGTATGAAGAAGCGAATCTGGCGCAAAACGAACGCTACAAGGTGGAGCGCAAGAAGCTGATTGCGCGGCTGAAGCAGTGGTCGGCTGAAACGAACGATCCGTTCGCGATTCCGGAGAATTAGCTTCCCCAACCGCCTCCGCCCGGCGATTCAATCCGCAGAACATCCCCCGGCTCAACCGCGAAGCGCACCTTTCCCGGAAGCGGCGCTTCGCCGGCAAGCCGAATCAGCGTATTGCGCCCTGGCAAGCCGGCGGAGCCACCCGCCAGACCGTACGGCCCGCGATCCCTGCGGTCGGACAGCATCGTTACATCCGCCCCGGCAAGAAATTCGATCTCCCGCACAATTCCGTCCCCGCCCGCATGCTCTCCGGCGCCGCCCGACCCCCGCCGGACCGCATACCGGCGCACGCGCAGCGGGTACTCATGCTCAAACGCCTCCACCGGCGTGTTCCAGCTATTCGTCATGTGCGTGTGGGTCGCGCTGCGGCCCGCGCTGTGCGACGAAGCTCCCATGCCGCCCGCGATCGTTTCGTAATACGCGAACGGCTTCGCCCGCCCCGTGTCCCATCCGCCCAGCGTCAGATTGTTCATCGTGCCCGAACTGGCTGCGGGAATCCGCTCCGGCAATGCCTTCGCCAACGCGCCCAACAGCACGTCCGTGATGCGCTGCGATGTTTCCACATTGCCGGCCGCCATCGCCGCCGGAGCTTGCGCATTCACTACGCTGCCTTCCGGAGCAACAATCGAAACGGCGCGCAACAGTCCCGCGTTATAGGGCACATCGTTCGGCAGCAGACAGCGGAAGCAGTACATCGCGGCAGCCAGCGCCACCGCATAGTTGGCGTTCACGCTTCCCGCCACTTGTGCCTGCGTGCCCGTAAAATCCACTTCGGCCGAACCGCCGCGGATCGTAATCGCCGCCCGGATCCATACAGGTTCCGCGGTGATGCCATCGCTGTCCAGACAGTCTTCAAACTCGTACCGTCCATCCGGAATGCGTTCAATCGCCGCCCGCGTCATGCGCTCGCTGTAATCCTTCAACCGCGCCGTGTTCCGGTTCACGCGCCCGAAGCCATAACGCGCCACCACCTCGCACAGCCGCGTAGCCCCGCGCTCATTCGCCATCGTCTGCGCCAGCAGATCCCCTTCCCGTTCCCGCGGCGTGCGCACGTTCGCGAGTATCATTTCCAGCAAAGGGCGGTCCATCCTGCCCCCGCGCATCAGCAGCACCGGCGGAATCCGCAAGCCCTCCTGATAGATCTCACGCGCCAGCGGCATCGATCCCGGGCTCATGCCGCCCACATCGGAATGGTGGGCGCGATTGGCGACATAGAACGCCGGACTCCTCGCATTTCCGGGAAAGACACCCGAAACGGCCGTAATATCCGGCAGATGCGTGCCACCGCGGAACGGATCGTTCAAAATGACGACATCCCCACGGCCCAGCCGGAATGCGTCAGTCGCATGCTTCACGGAAAGCGGCATCGCCCCCAGGTGGACCGGCATATGATCCCCCATGGCTACCGTTTCCGCGCCCGCATCGTACACCGCGCAGGAATAATCCCTCCGCTCTTTGATGTTCGGGGAGAACGCGGTCTTCCGCAGCACGACGCCCATCTCCTCCGCAATCGAAACAAACAGATTCCGGAAGAGTTCGAGCTCAATCGCGGCGTGCCGCTTCATTTCTGCTTACGTTTCTTGGCGGGCTTTTCGCCCGGAGCAGGCCCCAGATGCAGCTCCTCGACGTAATCCTTCGCCGGAGCGGCCCCCTTGGCAGGTTCCGTTACCGCGGGCGGAGGAGGCATCGCCGGAGCTTCGCCCGTGCACCGGGCCACTTCCAGTGCCATGGTGGACACCGGCGTCCAGCCAGTTCCGGCCTTTTTTTCGATATAGAGAAGCTTCCGCGTGGCATCCCCCCGCGCGCGCCAGCCGTCGTCCTCAAGCGAACTCGCCGCGGAACCTGTCTCGATGGGCTTTTCAGCCGTTTCACGAATCATCCAACTTTCGCCGCCCGTCATGGTTTCATAACGGGAATAACGCATCTGCTCGCTATCGGAAGCGCCTCGGTCGATCACCAACATGCCATTTTTTGGTGAGTCGAAATACATCCTTTGAATAAACCCGGTACTCCCTTCGGGCAGAACTTCTTTCCTGCGCCAGGTCTTCCCTCCGTCGGACGTCAGCAGCAGAAACGGATCGCCCGGGAGCGGAAACACGCGTTGGCCACTCACCCAGCCCGTATCAAAGTTGGCAAACTGGATGCGGTCCACTTCCCCGCCCCGCACACGCGCTACGGGTTCCTTCCACGTTGCGCCCCCGTCTTCGCTGGCCAGAAAAATGGAATACAGAGTTGTTTCGTTCGAGTGAAGATTGCCTGTCGCGAAGATCTTGCGGCCCAGCGGATACACATGCGAAAGATCCAGGTAAATGGGACAGGGGTCGCGTTCGGAACACGTCATTCCCGCCCATTGAAGATCCTCTTCAGTGCACGCGTAAGCGGGCCGGAATGGCTCGGCGGCGCTAAGCGTAAGCGTGCCAATCAGAACGAATAGGACGAGCGGGCACTTTTGGGTGATAGGGGTGAGCGCGCCCGCTCGATTGGGGATGTGCAAAGAAGACGACACGAAATCCGCTGTTGGTTACCGATCTAAGGAAAAAACTTCGCTAATTCTCGAACATGCCTTCGAACAGGATGCTGCTCAGGTATCGTTCGCCCGCATCCGGCAGCACCACCACGATAGTCTTGCCCTTAAACTGGTCTTCTTTTGCAATTCGAACCGCCGCCGCCGCCGCCGCCCCGCAGGAAATGCCGCTCAGGATTCCCTCTTCTCTCGACAGCCTTCGCGCCATCTCGATCGACTCTTCGTTGGTAACCTGCTCCACACGGTCCACCATAGACATGTCCAGATTCGCCGGAATGAAACCCGCCCCCAGCCCTTGTATCTTGTGTGGACCCGGTTTGAGCGGTTCGTGGTGTTTGGCCTGAGTGATGACCGGGCTGGCCACCGGTTCCACTGCCACTGAAACCAGCGGCGACCCTTTCTCCTGCTTGATGTAGCGCGAAACACCGGTGATGGTGCCGCCTGTTCCCACTCCACTCACCAGAACATCCACCTTGCCTTCGGTGTCGTTCCAAATCTCAGGTCCTGTGGTTTTGAAATGAATCTCCGGATTAGCCGGGTTCGTAAACTGCTGCAACAGCACGTACCGGCCGGGATCCTCGG
>JALYXI010000248.1 GCA_030947245.1 Acidobacteriota bacterium | reverse complement strand
AGGCGAAGCAGCATTTCGGCATGCAGGTTCTGGCTTACTTTCGCAGTAATGCGCAGGTCTTCGATGAGAGAGGGCGAATCGTGTTGGGCGAGCGGAATGCCGGTTTGTGAAACGAACTGTTCTCCCGGATAGAGATGGCGGGCTAGCGCATCGCCCGCGACAGTGATTCCTTGATCCTGGAGTACGGATTTCAGGGCCAGGGCGGCAAAGCGGGCGGGATCGTCTACCGAGAGAGCATCGGTTTCGCCAGGGTCGTCCGGGGGGAGAGTGCCCCAGAGCCGCAATATAGAGGAACCCGGTTCGCGGGTAATGTGGATTTGACGAGGCGAACCGGCGACCACGCGGTTTTCCACGGTGAAGACGGGGAGCGGCGGAGTAAAAGTGAGCGCCGCGGGCTGGATCATAACGGAGATCGAATTGTCGTTCACGGCAAGAGCGCTGACGGGCGCGCCATCCATGTAGGTAGGATCATCGACGCCCCAACCGGGGCCATAGGGTTCCCAGACAAAGGCGGTGTCGTCTCCGACTACGTTTCCGGCTACGCTGCGAACGCCCCGGGTGTAGAGCTGGAGGGCCAATTCGCGCATGACGGTGAGGGGATCCCGCTTTTCGGCTTCGAGGTCATAAGGGATCGGCCGGCCCGAAAGGTTGGCGTCCCCGGCGCCGACCAGAGTGAGATCGCCCGCGATGCGCCCTTCGGCATCGGGCGGGGTAGCGGCGGTGACCAGAGTTCGAACCTGAAACGTGGGGCCGAGCTTCGTGAGCGCGAGCGCCGCGGTGAACAGCTTGGTGTTCGAGGCCGGGACGAAGAAGTGCCGGTCATTCAGGCGTAGCAGCACGGTCCGCGCGTCCAGGTCATCCACTTCTATGCCCCAGAAGGCAGTGCGCCCCACGTCAGAGGAATCGAGAACGGCGCGGATGCGGGAAGCGAGGGGGGCGTGCGCGGCGTAGGAGACGGCCGTGTAGAGAAGGAACAGCGGAAGCAGCTTCATCGTCCTGTTACTTTACTTTCGAGCCAGAGCAGTAGCAAGAGCACGACCACGAGAAACGTGCCGATTGCGGGCAAACCCATGACGATGCCCAGGCCCCACCGGTCTGCCAGTAAGCCGGCCAGCCAGGGAGAGAGGAGACCGCCCGCGAGCGCCAGGGAGAAGATGCTGTTCACGATGCCCGGGTGAAAAGAGGGAAAGCGGTGGCCCAGCTTTTCGGCAACCAGCGGATAGATGGCCGCAAATCCGGCGCCCAGGAGAATGATCCCGGTCGTAGCCCCGGGCATGTTGTCTGTCGAGGCCAGTAGCAAGCAGCCGAGCAAGGCGGCCGCGGCGCTTCCAAACAACAAACGGCTGTGCCGAACCCGGGCCAGGAGATAGATGTTCACCAGACGGCTGAGCAGGAGAATCAGCCAGTAAAGCGCGAGCATCCAGAGGGCGGATTCCGGGCTGATACCCAAACGGTGCGTGAGGAACAGGGGAAGCCAGCCGGCTACGGTCCACTCGTTTCCGGATTGGAAGAACAGAAGGAGAGCAAAGAGCGCGGCGCCCGGTTTCGACATGCCCTGGAGAAAGGTGCCGAGGGGCGGTTCGGGCGGGCTCTCCGGTTCAGGGAGCGTGCGACGGAAGTAGAAGAATCCAAAAGCGCCAGGTATGAGGGCAAGAAGCAGCAGGATTTGCGGAACGAAGTTCAAATGGAAGGCTGTAGCGATCAGGACGGCGGAAAGGAGGCAGCCCAACCCGAAGTAGAGACCGCCGCGAACGGCGGTAGAGGCGGGATTTCCGGTGTAGATAGCGCGAATGGACTCGAAGAGAGACCGGTTGAGCGCACCGGCGGCGAGGCCGAGAAGGGACCAGCCCCCAATCTGTCCTGCGAAACGAACGGGTTCGGGCAGAGCGGCCAAAGCAAGCAGGGCGAGCGAGGCGGTAGCGCACGCGGCAAATAGCACTTGGCCCGTGCGCCACTGCGAAACGAACCGCCGTCTCCATTCTCCGGCGGCGATAACGCCGGCGCTGAGGCTGAAAAACAGCCAGCCGGCCTCGGCGTTCCGTCCGTTGATGTGGAAATCCCAGGCGGGAAGCAGCGCGCCCAGGAGGGAGAAGAGGAAGCCGGAGAGCAGAAATCCGGGGAGGACAGGCGCTACCGCTTTCCGAAACGAACTCACCGTACCAGAACACCCCAATAGCGTGGGGCTCCGCGAGAGTAGAGCGGAAATGTAGGGCAGATTCCGAAAGCTGTTGACAAATGCGAAGACGAGTTGTAATTTCGAGTTATCACTGAAAAAGGAGGTGGTCCAATTAATGATAAATGGCTGTAGACCCGACGAGGTGGCCGACTACTAGTCGACCGTTCAAAAGTGACGGGCTTTCCGCTGATCAGTGGCGGAGGCCAGTTCTCCTGTGGATCGGTCGCTTCGTCGTTTGAAGCAAAACTGCCTCAGGTATCATCTAAAGGCTAGCAAGCCCCCGCTGACTCGTGAGAGTTTGCGGGGGTTTGTGTTAGACTGAATTTTTCAGAAAGGTCCCCAATACAATGAAAGCTGCCATTCATCCCGCTTATGAGCAGGTGAACGTGGTCTGCGCCTGCGGCCACAGATTTGAGACTCGCTCGACGCACAAAGGCGACATCCGTGTGGAAATTTGTTCCAGCTGCCACCCTTTCTTCACCGGCAAGCAGAAGTTGATCGATACAGCCGGCCGGATTGAGCGGTTCGAGAAGAAATTCGCGAAATCGCGGGCCGATAAGAAACAGCCTGTTTCGGCGTAGGTTCGAGCGGGCGCGAGCCCTTATCTCTCATTGCGTTCGGCAGCCCGTTTCTTTTCCCGTTCTTCCCGCATACGGTTGTATTCCGAGCGCTGAGTACCGTTTAAGATGGCGTTGACGCGGTCTACCTGGTCCTGATGAACGGCGGTAATCTCCGGGCGCTCCCGCTCGTGCAGATCATGCATTCGCTTCTGGGTAGCCGCGAGGATGGCCGAGAGCTTTTCCACCTGCGAGGCGTCCAGATTCAGCCGCTTCTTCAGTTCTTCCACGTACCGCTTTCGAAAATCGTCAGGGTTCCGCGGCGTTGCGGCGCGGACGGTCTTCGTGGTGTAAATGCGGTCGGCGAACACGCCAACGCCCGTGCCGCCGGCGAACACCATCAGAAGGTAGAACCAGACGGGAAGCTTCGAAGTCATTCGCGGCCCCGTTCATTTACATAGAAATGAACCGGCTCAAAGATGGTTTCGTTGTCAGCCGCGGTGTCAATCGCGTCCACAAAGCTGCCCGAGTAAAACGCGGAATTTTGCTGACTGGGGTATGCGAGAAACGCGCCTAATACCAAAGACAAGGCAAGCGCGCAGGCGGCCAGCGCCCGCGCCGCGCTTTCGAAGCGAGCGGTCCGGGAACGGCGGCTGTCGATTCGCTTCCACAACGCGGGCATGAAGTTCGGTCCCGCTTCCGGCGTTCCGCAAGCTTCGCGGTAGCGGCCCAGCAGATTATCCAATTCAGCATTCCGTTCAGCTTGCCGCGCTTCGAAATTACCGGAGTCCACAGTTTTACCCATCCTGATTCTATTCTCCCGCGCTCACTTTTTGAGAACTTGCCGCCGGTTTCATTGCTTTTAGTACCCTCTGCCGGGCCCGGAACAGCCGGACCTTCAGAGCGGTTTCGTTCACCTTATACACCTGCTGCATCTCTTTGAGAGACAGACCTTCCACCTCTTTCATCATCAAAAGTAACCGGTCTTCCTCGGAAATGGTGGAAAGCAGCTCCTCCACATATTGGCGTGTCTGCCGGTTCTGTTCATCGGCATGGTTGGCTTTGCTGCTGGCGACGCCATCGGCGGCCACCACCTGTTGTTCGGAAAGATCGGACATCCGCGATTCCATCCGGCGGCGATGCTTGCGCAGGTAATCGTAAGCGGCATTTACGGTGAGACGGTGAAGCCACGGCTCGAACACTTCCGGGGTGCGCAACTGATCGAGCGAGAAAAACAGCCGCAGGAACACTTCCTGTCCCACGTCTTCGACGTCTTCCGGATGATTGATTAAACGGGCAACCGTGCCCAGAATTCTCCGGCGGTAAGCCAAAACGACTTGGTTGAATGCGGATTCGTCCCCTTTTTGGGCCCTTTGGATGAGGGTGAACTCGACCAGCATGGGAGCATGGCCGGCAAAAGAGTAGGCGCACCGGCTACAGCCAAGGTTACAAGGGTAGGGGGGGTTGAGGGAAGCTGGAAATTCGATCCTGATACTTGACAGTCTCAAGCTCATGTTTTATACTGAGTTCAGATCAGATTACATGAGTGTAACTGAATCGAAATGCCACAGAAGGAGTCTAAAGATTATGAGCCTTACAGTTGATCCATTTAGCGGTTTTCGAGGATTCGAAGAAGCCGTAACCCGCATGATGAGTGAACCTCGCACGTCCCGCCCCTGGTCGCCGGCGGTGGATGTTCTGGAAACCGAGCAGGAGCTGATTTTGAAAGCGGATCTGCCGGAGGTCAATTTAAAAGACATTGACCTGCAGGTGGAAAACCATACTTTGACGTTGCGCGGCCATCGCAATTTTGAGCGTGAGAGTGAGAACAGAAGCTACCACCGGATTGAGCGCAGCTACGGAAACTTTGTCCGGAGTTTTACGGTGCCCTCCACCGTGGACACGGAAAAGGTGGCGGCGGAATTCAAAGACGGCGTGCTGACCATTCGCCTGCCGAAGAAGGATGCGGCGAAACCGCGGCAAATCAAAATTGATGTAAACGGTGTTGTGGACGGAGCCCAGCAACAAGGTGCTCAGCCAGCAGGCGCCCAGCAACAATCTGTAAAATAAAATAAAACAGCAGTTCGATTTACGCCGCCCGGTTGCGAAGCCGGGCGGCTTTTTGTGCTTCTGAAATAAGGGGAAGGACCGAATGTTCCGTTTCGATAAGTTGACACAGAAGGCGCAGGAAGCAGTGCAGCAATCGCAAGGGGTGGCCGAAAAGCATGGCAATCAGGCCGTTCATCCGCTTCATCTTTTGATTGCGCTGGTGCAGGACCGGGAGGGCATTGTCCGCCCGGTGTTGGAGAAGTGCGGCGTTCAGCCGGAGGCGATTCTTTCTGAAGCCGAGCGGCTTTCGGATACCTTGCCCAAAGTATCGGGTCCGGGCGGAATGCAGGTGGGGATGATGATTTCCCCCGGAACGAACCAGGTATTCGAATCGGCATTTAAGGAAGCGGAGCGTTTCAAGGACGAGTTCGTATCGACAGAACACCTGCTTCTGGGAATTTCGGACCAGAAGTTCGACCCATCGGGCCAGCTTTTGCAGCGGGCGGGCGCGGATCACGATGGGCTTCTGAAGGCGCTGGTTTCAGTGCGGGGCACCCAGCGGATCACGGATCAGAATCCGGAATCGAAGTACCAGGCTTTAGAGCGCTATGCGGTGGACTTGA
Source organism: Acidobacteriota bacterium (assembly GCA_030947245.1). Lineage (GTDB taxonomy): Bacteria > Acidobacteriota > Terriglobia > Bryobacterales > Bryobacteraceae > JALYXI01. The sequence continues at coordinate 1,126 of JALYXI010000248.1, read as the reverse complement.
CGGAGCAGGCGCGGAAGGGCCGCCTGGACCCGGTGATCGGCAGGGATGAAGAGATCCGGCGCGTCATGCAGGTACTAAGCCGGCGAACGAAAAATAACCCGGTTCTGATCGGCGAACCCGGGGTGGGCAAGACGGCGATTGTGGAGGGCCTGGCCGCCCGGATCGTGAAAGGCGATGTGCCGGAGCAGTTGACCGGCAAGCGGCTGGTTGCGCTCGACCTGGGTTCAATGGTGGCGGGGACGAAGTTCCGCGGAGAGTTCGAAGACCGCTTGAAGGCGGTATTGAAAGAGATTACGGATTCGCATGGGGAGCTGATCTGCTTCATCGACGAACTGCACACGCTGGTAGGCGCGGGTTCGGCGGAAGGCGCAATCGATGCGGCCAACATGCTGAAACCGGCTCTGGCGCGGGGCGAATTGCGCTGCATCGGCGCGACGACCCTGTCCGAATACCGGAAGTATGTGGAGAAAGACGCGGCCCTGGCGCGGCGCTTCCAGACGGTGATGGTGGGCGAGCCGACGGTCGACGACACGATTGCCATTTTGCGCGGGCTGAAAGAAAAGTATGAGATCCACCACGGGGTGCGTATCAAAGACGCGGCCATCGTGGCGGCGGCGATTCTTTCGCACCGGTATGTCAGCGACCGGTTCCTGCCGGATAAGGCGATCGACATCATCGATGAAGCCGGTTCCGCGCTACGGATGCAGATTGGCAGCATGCCGATCGAGATCGACCAGATGGAGCGCCGGATTTCTCACCTGGAGATTGAGCGGCAGGCCTTGCACCGGGAGAAAGACGCCGGATCGCGGGAGCGTTTGCGGCATGTGGAGAGCGAACTGGAGCGAATTCGCGGGGAAGCCGTGGGGTTGCAGGAACGGTGGAAGCGGGAGAAGAGCGCGATCAGCCGCGTGAGCCAGTTGAAGAAAGACCAGGAGCAGGCGCGTTTGGACGAAGAGAAGGCCACGCGGCAGGGCGAATGGGAAACAGCGTCGCAGCTTCGCTACGGCAAGCTGGCGGAAATCGAGCGCGAGATGGAACTGGCCACCAAGGAACTGGAGACGATTAAATCCGGCTCGGCGCTTCTGAAAGAAGAGATCGACGAGGAAGACATTGCGCGGGTGGTGGC
>JALYXI010000243.1 GCA_030947245.1 Acidobacteriota bacterium | reverse complement strand
ACCGAACCGTAACCCATTTTTTGCGAAATGGCATAGATCAGTTCGACATAGCCGATAGAGTATGGAGTCTGTTTGACCATGCCCGAAACGCCTTCGTTTCCCTTGGCGCGGAGACCGGCTGGCCAGTTCACAGCCGTATCCGCCCCAACCTTATTCTTCCATTCCGGGTTCACTTTAGAAAGGAAATCCGTGAAGACAAAACTGGTGCCGCTGGCATCGGAACGGACAACGACGACGATGGGCTGATCGGGAAGCCTCACGCCCGGATTGGAAGAGGCAATCGCCTTGTCATTCCACTTCTTGATGGAACCCATGAAAATACCGGCGAGCGCGTCACCAGTGAAATTCAGGTCCTTCGCCACGCCTTCCACGTTGTACACGGGCACAACCGCACCCATCACAGTGGGAAAATGCAGGGGCTTGATCTTCATCTTGGCCATCTGAGCATCAGTCATCGGTTTATCCGATGCTCCGAAATCGACCGTGCCTTCAGTAAGTTGCTTAATGCCGCCGCCCGAACCGATGGGCTGGTAGTTGATTTCAGTCCCCGTCTTTTCCTTGTACTGTTGGAACCACTTGGAGTAAATCGGATACGGGAAAGTGGCGCCTGCCGCCGTAATGGTTTCGCCTGCGGAAGCGTTGGCGGCGAAGACGGAAGAAACTGCTAGAACCAGAACGCTTGTTCCTGATTTCTTCATGTAAATGTCTTCCCTAGTCTCTCATTCGATTGTTACGTCTCTGTTACAACCGCGTTAATTGATCTTCGGTGCGGTGCGGGGGAACACGCCTTAAGAGACGGGCGATTCGGTGAAGATCCGGCGATGACTGTGGCGGACATCGACGCCATTAACGAGGAAGAGAACGTCCTCGGCGATGTTGGTGGCGTGATCGGCAATTCGTTCCAGATTGTGGGCGATAAAAATCAGGTCCACAGAGGGGTGAACGGCGGTAGAATCCCGCTCCATAAAGGAAATAAGCTCGGCATAGACGGCGCTTTTCAGGTCATCCACTTCGTCGTCGGCGGCGAGAACGCTGTAGGCCATTTCGGGATCTCGCCGGACGAACGCATCGAGGCTCTTCCGCACCATGCATTCCACCAGGCGGGACATATGGGGGACATCGATCAGCGGCTTAACCTGAGGCTGGCGGGCCAGGGAGACGGCGCGTTGGACGATATTGACGGCAAGATCGCCCATGCGTTCCAGGTCGCTGTTAATTTTAATAGCCGCGGTGAGAAAGCGGAGGTCGCGGGCTACCGGCTGATGGAGGGCCAGCACGCGAGTGGCCTGCTCATCGATCTCAATTTCCATTTCGTTGATGCGGCGCTCATTTTCCCAGACCTGGTGACTGAGAGCGCTATCCCGGTCGATGAGGGCGCGGATGCTGCGGTGGATGGCGAATTCCACAAGACCGCCCATGGCAAGCAGACGCTGCTGCAGCTCATCCAACTCCGCTAGAAACGGGCGTTTGGTCATGCTGCTTGCGATTGTAACGCGCAACTACTTTGACAGTACAATTCGGAGGTGCATGTTGACCGTCTCTTACGGGCGCTGAATATCGTGATCGGCATTGTAATTGTGGCGGCGGTTTACGCGGCGTACTGGTTTTTCTGGCGTCCGCTGCCGGTTACCTCCGGAAGATTAGAAGCGCCGGTGAGCCAACCGGTTACCGTGACTCGCGATGGGCTGGGGGTTCCGTCGCTTCACGCAAAGACCGAAGAAGATGTGCTGTTCACCCAGGGTTATGTGACTGCTGGGGACCGGATGTGGCAGATGGACGGGCTGCGGCGCTTTGCTGCCGGGGAACTGGCGGAGATTATAGGACCTGCCGGAATTGAAGCGGACCGGGAAAGCCGGAAACTCCGGATGCGGCACATTGCTGAGCAGATTTACCCGGCGCTCCCGGCGCGGGACCGGGCGCAATTTGCGGCCTATGCGCGCGGGGTAAACCATTACATTGAGACGCACCGGGGCCGGTACTCGTTTGAGTTCGCAGTGTTGGGATATGACCCGCGGCCGTGGAGCGTGGTGGACTCGCTTCTGGTAGGACTTTACATGTACCGGAACCTGACGACCAGCTATCCGGAGAAACTGGCGAGGCAGAATCTTCTGGCGGGTGGGGATGCGGCGAAGGTGAAGTACCTGTATCCGGTGCGCGCCGGGACAGAGGTGATTCCGGGTGGGGATGTACAGCCGGGCTCGAACGCCTGGGCCGTGTCGGGCGCGCATACAGCCAGCGGGAGGCCGCTGCTTGCGAACGACATGCACTTGGAATATTCAATCCCCGGAATCTGGTACATGACCGCGCTGGAAGCACCGGGCCTGCATGTGGCGGGAGTGGCGCTGCCCGGCGTCCCGGGAATCATTGTGGGCCACAACGAGCAGATTGCGTGGGGCGTAACCAACTTGCACTTCGATGTGCAGGAGCTTTATAGCGAGCGGCTGGATAGCTCGACGGGCCAGTATCTGTTTCGCGGCAAGGTGGAGCAGGCGCAACTGGAGCGCGAGTGGATCCGGGTGAAGGGCAGGCCGCCGGTGGAGGAGCGGCATTGGATTACACGGCACGGTCCGGTGATTGTGGACGACGCGCGCCAGCACATTTCACTAAAGTGGGCGGCGGCGGATCCGGGGAATTTCCAGTTCCCGTTTCTGGAACTAAACCGGGCTAAAAACTGGAACGAATTTCAGGCCGGGCTGGCGCGGTTTCCAGGCCCGGGGCAAAACTTTGTATATGCGGACCGGGCCGGAAACATCGGGTATCACGCCACCGGGAAGCTGCCGCGCCGCACATGGGCGAGCGATGTCCCGGTGGATGGGACGTCCGGCGACTTCGAGTGGAACGGCTATATTCCGTTTGAGGAACTGCCTGCCGCATTCAATCCGGCAAGCGGCTACCTTGTAACTGCGAACCAGAACCCCTTTCCAGTGGGTGGCGCATATGAAGTAAGCGGAACGTTTGCGTCGCCCTACCGGTCAAACCAGATCCGGGCGATGCTACGCGCCACAGAAAGGCTACGGCCGGCGGATATGCTGCGGATTCAAAAGGATGTGTATTCGGGCTTCACGCATCATTTTGCGCAACTGCTGGTGGC
>JALYXI010000144.1 GCA_030947245.1 Acidobacteriota bacterium | reverse complement strand
TTCCAGAGCGGAGTCTTCAACCCGGTCTCTGGCTTATATGTGATTCGGGCCTCCGATGCGCATAGCTGGGTGGAAGGGTTTCTGCCGGGCGGCGGTTGGACCGTTTTCGATCCCACGCCGCCTGCTGCGCGCGCTATGGGGACATCCGTATTCTCGCAAGCCGCCATGTATCTGGATGCCGCTGAAACGTTCTGGCAGGAATGGGTGGTGAACTACGATCTGAACCGGCAGATCACGCTGGCGGAGAGGCTGCAGGAGACCACGCAGCTTGCGACGGCGAAGTGGAATCCGGACTTCCCATCCTGGAGCAAAGAATGGAGGCGTAAGATTGCGCAGCGCGGCCCGGTTATGGCCGCTGTGCTGTCCGCCGCTTTGCTGCTGCTGTTCGCGGGCCCGGCGCTTGTGCGTTTTCTGCAGCTCACAATCCATGGCTATAAGGTTCGAAGCGGACGCGCAACCGCTGGAGATGCAACCGTGCTCTACGGGCGCATGTTGCGTGTGCTGGCTAAACAAGGATTTCATAAGCCCGCGTGGTTCACGCCGGCCGAGTTCGCCGCTTCACTCCCCCCCTCGCCACTCGCGTCGACGGTCGCGGAGTTTACTGACCGGTATCAGGAATTTCGCTTCGGGAATCATGCATCGAACGGCCGCCATCTGGATTCGCTGTTGAAACGAATGCGCGAATTGTGAAGTACAATCGTGCCCATGAAATATGCTTGGCCGGTTGGTGGCGCCTTGTGTGTGGCGGTGGTAGCGTGGGCTGCTTCGCGGCCCGCTGATATTCCGTTTGAAAAGCACACCATAGACCTGGGCGCGAACGAGCCGTGCGCCGTGGCCGATATGAATCGCGATGGCCGGCCGGATCTGGTTTCCGGCGAAAACTGGTACGAAGGGCCGCAATGGACCAAGCATAAGTTTCGAAGCCTGAATTACACCCAGAACTACATCGAAGACTTCAGCGATCTGCCGCTCGATGTGAACGGCGACGGCAACATCGATATCGTGAGCTGTACTTGGTTCGCGAAGAAGCTTTGGTGGAATGAGAATCCGGGCAAAGCGGGCGGAGAATGGAAGGAGCACGTGATCGACACGGGCCATAACGTCGAATTCGCCTTTCTGGTGGATTTGGATAACGACGGCAAGGCTCGCGAAGTGCTGCCGCAGTTTGGAAGCGCCACTACCGCCGATCCGCTGGCTTGGTATGAGGCGAAGAACGGCGATTTCGTCAAGCATGTGGTCAGCCCGCGCAGCTACGGCCACGGCATCGGCGTCGGCGATGTGAACGGCGACGGACGGAACGACATCCTCACCCCGAAGGGCTGGCTGGAAGCGCCGGCCGATCCGCGCGCCGGCGGCTGGACGTTTCACCCGGATTTCGACATGGATTCCACCGGGTTCATTTACGTGCTGGATGTGAATGGTGACGGGCGAAACGACCTTGTAACCACCATGGCGCACAACTACGGCGTATTTTGGATGGAACAGATGGCGGACCATACATGGAAGAAGCACGTCATCGACGACAGTTGGTCGCAAGGGCACGCAATGACGATGGTGGATTTGAATGGCGACGGGCGAATGGATTTTGTGACGGGCAAGCGCTTCATGGCCCACAACGGGCGTGACCCCGGCGAGCGCGAGCCGTTAGGACTGTATTGGTATGAATATTTCAAGAACAGCGCGGGCGAAGTGGAGTGGGCCAAGCACGTGATCGATTACAGCTCGCGCACCGGAGCGGGCATGCAGGTCGCTGTAGCGGATTTGGACGGTGACGGCGACCTGGACATCGCGGTGGGCGGCAAGAGCGGGCTTTTTCTATTCGAAAATTTGACCAGGATGGGGAGGAAACGATGAACAGGATATCGCGGCGAGGAGTTCTGGCCGCAGCTACAGGAGGTTTAGTTCTGCTACGGGCGGCGGAGCCGGGATTTGTTTCTCTGTTTGACGGCGAGACGCTGGCGGGGTGGCATCTTGAGGGGAAGAAGGGCCGCGGGTATGTCGTGGAAGAGGGACGAATTGTGTGTCCCGCCGATGGTGGCGGCAATCTCTTCACTGAGCGGGAGTACGCGAACTTCGTCCTGCGATTCGAGTTTCTGATGACAGAAGGCGCTAACAACGGGATCGGAATCCGCGCGCCGTACCAGGGCGATGCCGCCTATCAGGGTATGGAGATTCAGATCCTGGATCATGATGCGCCGGTGTACCGTGGCAAATTGAAGCCGGCTCAGTACCACGGATCCATTTACGATGTGGAGCCGGCCAAAACGGGCTTTCTGAAGCCCGTGGGCGAGTGGAACGAAGAAGAGATTGTGGCGGACGGACGGAACGTCAAAGTCACGCTCAACGGGCATGGGATCGTAAATGCGAATCTGGATTCGGTGACAGATCCCGACGTGCTGAAGAAGCATCCCGGTCTGGCGAGAACCACCGGGCACATCGGATTCCTGGGACATGGTACCCGGGTGGAATTCCGGAACGTGCGGGTAAAAGAGCTACTGAGTTAGCTGGATGCGCACGTGGTTGCTCGCTTCCCCACCGGCTAACAGATAGAGATCGGCCGTACCCGCATCGAGCAGTGCGGGAATACGGAGTTCAACCAGATAGAGACCGATGTAGCCGGGAGCAAGAGTAGCTCGCGTCACTTCGACCGGAGCATCATTCAGGAAAGCATGCACGTCTGCTGCGACTACGGGCGGATTCTCGAGAGGCGCGGGTGTTCCCGAGGGCCACTCCGGTTTCACCTGGCCCAAGCCGGTTGCAAGCACCTGAATCAGGGAGCGCGCCGGAGCAGGGCTGTTTGGATCGAGCATCATGCCGGTCGAGCCGTCAAGCAGCATGGGAGCGCCCTCGCGGTCAAGAAAAAATGCGGGCGACACGGGCTTGATGGCGAGGGCAATGGTAACGTTACCGGAAGAACGCGCCAGCGATACGGTGACTTGCGGCCCGGTGATGCCGAAAGGAACCTGGATTTGGGAAGAAGCGAGAGCGACTTGAGAGGAAGCGAGGACAGGGAAGGATTTGCCCCCGGCTGTTGCCGATTCGATGTTGGCGCCCAGAACACTGAGCAAGCCGCCGGGCGCCGCGGCGCGCTGGCTCAAGTCGGCCGCATTCACAAGCCGCACCGTACCCGCCTGGTGTGGGGCCGGGGCAACATACACGCCGTAGCCATCCAGCGCGGCCGTCAGTTGCGTTGCCGCGGCGTTCAGGCGAACATCCATTGCGGGCGCATCGGGAAGATTGGCGGATAGCGAAATCCACGGCGACGGAACACCGATCGCATTCAGGTCCATCCGGCTCAGAAATACTCCTCTATCTGTCGCCACGTACACCGCGCCGCCGGAGCGGTCGGCGGCGATTCCATGCGCGGGAGCATCGCTCAAGCTACCGGTGATATCGTCCCAGGTGAGCCCCGCATTCACCGTGCGGAACAGGTGGGCCCCCTTCGCGGCTGCCGCGAGAAGCGCAATCCGCGGAGCCTCGGCATCGATGAAAATTCGTTCCACAGGCCCTGCCATTTGAAGGGGAGACAGCGCCCAGTGAAGCCGGCCGTCGCTCGACGTCCAAAGCCTGCCGTCGCTCGATCCGGCGTACCAGAAATCCCCCTTGCCCTCCAGCGCGGTAATAGGCACTCCCAGAGTGGCTGAAAGAGATTCACGTTCGGCGGCGCCAGGGATGGATGAGGATCGAACAGCCCACATTCCCCTCGTCAGAGTAGCAATGCCGATGCCTGCTACCGCAATCTCCTGCCTCGCCAGCAGCCGATTTACGGGCAGATTGGGCAAATTCTCGTTTAAGCCGGTCCAGGACAATCCGCCGTCGTGAGAGCTCCAGACGCCGGAATCGTTCGCAACAGCGATCAAAGCGGGGTCACGCGGGGAAATGGCCAGATCGTGTTGAGCTTCACCGATTACCGAACGATTGTTATACGCGGTGATATTAATCCAAGTGCGGCCGCCATCGTCCGAGGCGTAGACGTGTTTGCCAAATGAGTAAATCCTGCCGCTGCTAGCGGAGCGAACGCTGACTGTAGACTCAGGCAAACGTGCCGGAGGCGTGAGCGAAGCGGGTTCCGCCCGAATGGAACCGGCGGACGCTGGACTCCAAGTCTCAAAGTCAGCGGTAACAAAGGTCAACCCGCGGGTGGTCCGGGCGAAGAGGCTGCCGCCATCCTCGGAGAACCAGACTTGCGCTACAGGGCCGCCGGAAAAGGAAGCAAGCCCGGTGTCCACGGCGGAATTTCCCACCTTGCGCCATTCAGTAATGGGGGATTGCGCCAGCAGCGCGGTTGTGGCGATCAGAAAGAACGAGACTGAGCGCGCTGTGTTCCTATGACACACCGGAGTACCCATATCGTACCGCAACCGCTTCCATACACGCCAGGAAATCGTTGACGACCAATCGTTTACGACCAAATCTTAACAGGGCCAGACACTTGCGAGTGCACGTTCGATGCTAAACTGTAGGCTCAAAGTGACCCGCCACGTTCAGCATCGCTTTGTCGTTTCGCTGCTGAGCCTCCTGGCGTTCGCACCCGGCATGCCCCTTGCCGCGCAGACGGAAGCCGCCGCGAAGGTGGTTTCGCTCGCCGGGCAGGTTTCCGTTCTGCACGATGGTAACACCTGGGCCTTAAACGCCGGCGACTTGGTGCAACCTCAGCAGGTGATCGTCACCGGGCCGGACAGCTACGCTGTGTTCCAGGTATCGGACGGAAGCACCTTCGACGTGTATCCCAATGCGCGCGTGATTTTCAGGAACAATCGCGGGGATTGGAAGGATTTGCTGGAGATTCTTCTCGGAAAAGTAAAAGTTCAAATTCAGCATCTTGGCGGTCAGCCCAATCACAATAAGGTTCGGACGCCAACAGCCGTGATCGCGGTGCGCGGCACTGTTTTCGATGTCGATGTGGAGGATACCGATGCCACCACACTGGTTCTGGTAGAAGAAGGGCAGGTGGAAGTCCGGCATTTGCTGGAGCCGGGGCAGACACGGTTTCTGAACCCCGGGGAATGGATCCGGGTTTTTAAGAACCAGCCGCTGGCCGTGAAAACCGTGGATCGCGGATTTGTGTTACAGAAGCTTGTTCGCGCGGCCTCCGATGCCTTGAATGAAGCACTATACCGCATGCCGCGGGGCGCCTCTCCCGGGACTGCCGCGACCGGCGCCAGCGGGACCACAGCCGATACGCCCGGAACGCCCCCTCCCCCTTCGGGCAGCAAACCGCCGCC
>JALYXI010000235.1 GCA_030947245.1 Acidobacteriota bacterium | reverse complement strand
CCACACGGATTGGGGCAGTAGCTTTCCTTTCGCCAAATTGGGCCTCCCGAACGGTTATGAAACGCCGGTCGCGGCGCTCGCAATCTTCGGCTTTGCCTACGATGAGAATTTTCTCCAGGCCATCGGGGGGCGCCCCTGGCAGGGCATTACCGAAGCGGAGAACGGAATCACCCGGGAGGCCTCAAGGCGCGGTCTTACCGTTTCCGAACACAGGAACACTTTGCAGCAGATCTATAGAAACCTTAGGAGACAACAACATGGATAAGGCAATTGGACTCGATATCGGCACTAGCAGAATAGTCACGGCGCGGAAGGACGGCGGCTCCTTCTCGTACGGAACGGAGTTGAACGCTTTCCTCCCGTTACCGTATTCGAAAATCACGCAGAACGCGCTGGAGAAAGAGAACGTTCCTCACCAAGTGAACGGAGACCACATGGTGGTATTCGGCAATGAAAGCGACCGGTTCGCCAACCTGTTCCATATGGAAACGCGGCGTCCGATGACCAACGGCGTGCTGAATGCGAATGAGCCGAACGGAGTCGCCATGATGCGCCGGATTGTGGAGCGGCTGATCCCCGAAGCAGAACGCCCGGGCACGCGGCTATGCTTCAGCCTTCCGGGCGCGCCGGTGGATTCGCCAACAGACCTGACATATCACGAGAAGACGATGCGGCAACTTCTGGGTGGCATGGGCTTTGAAGTGGCTTGCGTCAACGAAGGGCTTGCCGTGGTGTTGGCGGAACTGGAGGACACAAATTTCACCGGCATCGGCATTAGCTGCGGAGGCGGCATGTGCAACGTATGCTTCTCCTATCTTGCCATGCCGGTGTTCAGCTTCAGTGTTCCAAAGGCGGGCGACTACATCGATGCCAGTGCGGCCAGCGTCGTGGGCGAGGGCGCCACGCGAATCCGCGCCCTCAAAGAAGAACAATTCCATTTCAACGGCTACTTCGCGGATAAGGTGCAGCAGGCGCTGAGCGTCTACTATGAAGACATGATTCTGGCCGTGATTGCCGGCCTGAAAAACGTCATGTCGGAAGCGCGCAACGTACCGCGGCTGGACCGCGCCATTCCGATTGTGATTTCCGGCGGCAGCGCCTGTCCCAAGGGATTCCGCGAGAGGTTCGAAGCCCTATTGGAGCCCGCCGGCTTGCCTGTGGCAGTTTCAGAAGTCCGCCTTTCCGCAGACCCGCTGCATTCCACCGCGAAAGGAGCACTGGTATCGGCACTGGCGGAGATGTAAAATCTCCGCATGCCCCTTTTGGATCGCCGCGCGTTTCTGGCCGGTAGTTTGTTTACCGGTCCAGTGGCGCGCCTCGCCGCGGCCCTACACAAGAAAGTAAAGATCACCGATGTGAAGTGCATGATCGTGCGCGGCACATGGGATTGGAACCTGGTCAAGATTGAAACCGACGCCGGGTTATATGGAATCGGTGAAGCGTATTGGGGACCAGGCGTCAAGGACCTGATTCTCACTCAGCTAAAGCCGCTTCTCATCGGCGAAGATCCGCTGAACGTGGACCGGCTCTACACCAAGATCCTGATGCGGAGCGCGGGCGCGGGCGCAATTGGCGGCGTCACCGTCACTGCCGCGAGCGGGATAGAAATTGCCCTTTGGGATCTTGCCGGGCGCATTCTCGAAACTCCGGTTTGCAATCTGCTCGGCGGCCGTTTTCGCGACCGCGTCCGCTTCTACCGCACGATGCAGATCTCAGGCGATGTAGACGACCCGAAGAGCTGGCGCGGGCAGGTGCGCGAAGCCCGTACCGAAAAGTTCCGCGGCGTCAATCCAGGCTGGACGGCTTTCAAATTTCAAGGTGACGGCATTCCGGTGAAAGCCGACCCGGACTATCGCGAGCCGGGGCACGATCCTTATGCCCGTAACCTGACCGCGAAAGACATTCGCCGCATTGTGCGCGGCATGGAAGTGGTGCGGGAAGAGCTGGGACCCGATCTTGATTTCGCCATCGAAGCGCACTGGAAATACGATGTGCGCGATGCCATCATGCTCGGCAAAGCCATCGAGCCGCTGAAGCCCATGTGGCTGGAAGACCCGGTGCCGCCCGACAACCCCGAAGCGATGGCGCGCGTTGCCCAGCAGATCAATGTTCCAATCTGTACAGGCGAAAATCTGTACACGCGCCATGGCTTCCGGCGGCTGATCGAACTGCAGGCCTGCGCCGGCGTTCACATCGACATTCCGAAATCGGGCGGCTTGCTGGAATCGAAACGGATTTCAGATCTCGCCGATATGTATTACATCTGGACCGCGGCGCACAACCCGGCGAGCCCGCTCGGCACCATCGCCAGCGCGCATGCGGCGGCTTCCATGCGCAACTTCCGCATCCACGAATTGGCGAAGTATATCGATTGGTGGCAGGACCTGGTAATCCATGAGGGGCCTATCTTCCAGGATGGCTATCTCACGATTCAGGACAAGCCCGGTTATGGCGTCGAAATCAATCCTGATGTCGCGCGCGCCCACTTGGCGCCGGGCGAGACGTGGTGGGGATGACCGGTTTCGAGCCCGGCGCACACAGCGAAATGGGCCAGCCCAGACCGGATTTCCGGCTGGCTTGGCCCATTGAGTCTCTCCCGGAAAGCCCGGATCCACTTACTTCGATTCAGAGCGTGCAGTTCGTCCAGATCCTTTGGATGGGATCCCAGGTACAGTTCCCAGGCGGTAGCGGATCCGGTACTTGCATCAGCCTTGCGCCACGCGCGTCACACTTTCCGTAACAACCGGCGGATTGGATGGTCAGCCACTCGGCAGAGCTTACCGCGCGATTGAAAAACTCCACCTCATCCATCGAGCCATTGAAAACGCTTCCCGTGCCGATAGTTAGCATACCGATCCGCATCGCACTCGAGTTGGTGAGATCGCCGGCCCGGGCAGGGGAATACACATGCACCGACGGGTACTTATCGGGATCGTACGTGAACTGAACATCGAAGGCGCCCGGCTGGCGTTTCACGCTGACTGCGACAAAGTGCCATTGCCCATCGTTCTTCACGACCAGACTGGGAGCGCCATAGTTTGTGAATCCGCTGGCGTCCGCTAGCTGGAGGCCCAGGTATCGATTGTACAGATAGAAGCTGTAACCTTTATAGGGATTCGCTGTTCGCTTTTCGACGATCACCCGAACACCGGACGAATTGGTATTCGGATCGATTTTTACCCAGGCATCGAACGAGAAGTCCCCGGATCCGCCTGCGTTCCCGGGAGGGATATTCAGTTGGGGATCGTTAGGAGTTTCGAGGTACTGGTT
>JALYXI010000222.1 GCA_030947245.1 Acidobacteriota bacterium | reverse complement strand
CCTCAACTGATGGATGTTCCGTTCCCTAGTTACTGGAAGCTGGAGAACAGGAAGTGGGTTTGGTATATCTACCAGGACCCGAACCGCATGACGCCCTTCGGAAAGGCGAACGGCAAATCCCAGGGAATGGGGAGCGATCCTTCACAGGCATTCGCATCCGCGCCGGATGTAGCCGCTATTCTGAACGGCGTGAAGGCGGACAAAAATACCGTGACGATCGCAAAGACAGTAGGAGCCGGTGAGGTGGTGACGATCTCGAACCGCCTGCCTGGCAAGGTCAGCTTGGCTTTCGATGCGGAAGAGTACCCGGGCTTGAAGGTTGCGCTCGATAAGAAGGACCTGCAAGCCGGTGAAAGCGCACGGCTGACGATTGAAACTGCCGCAGCCAAAGAATACGTGAACCGCGTGGTGCGGGTGATGGTCCAACCTTCAAATCAGGCCCTGGATGTGATGGTCAAGTTCCAATAGCAAAAGGCGGCTGCTCCAACTTGTGGAGCAGCCGCCTTTGCTGTTGGTGAAACCCGATTACTGGACTGCGATCAACGAGCCGTTCGAATAGACGTACCCGTTGGGACCCTGGACGGCGACGGAGAAATTCACCGTTCCCGAGGGGAATGCGACGGCGTCGTTGGGGACCATCACCGTAAGTTCATAAACCCCGACCAGGTTTCGGGCGTAAATGGCCTGGACAATCGGAACACCGTTGTTGTTGATTCCCGCTACCAAGTTCGACGTGATAGCAGGATCGGATCCGGCGGGCGAGAAGCTCCCGGTGGGAACGTTAGGACTTACCGGCCCAAGACCCGTGGCATAGACACGAAGGTTTTCCCCGCGCACCGCCGGATTGGCGGGAGTTACCACAGTGCCGTTCGGACGGAGAGCGACAACGCGTCGGCGGCCATCCGTGTTCACGGATTCAAACAGCCCGGGACTAACCGGAAGAACCGTAACAAAGCCGTTTGTGGAGCCGCCGACGCTTGCCGACACAGTGATGGGCACAACCCCGGGGGGAACTTCGAACGGAACCTGGATTGTGACCGATTGCTGGCCATTCTGATTCGAGACGTAGTAGATGGGCGCGGGAATGTTGTTGAGAGTGACCGAAACCCCAGCGACGTTGAAGGGCATCGGGCCTACGAAGCTTCCGCCCACCGTGCCCTGGATGTTGCTTCCGACCAGACCTTGCGCGTTGATGGTGACGATAGAGCCGGGTGAAAGGCTGTTGGGAACGAAACTGGCTCCGTTCAGGTAGCTGAAGTTTGAGGGACCAATTTGAATCACGGTAAGGGTGAACGTCTGGCTAAAACCGCCGGAGGTTGCGGTTACGGTAACGGGTCCGACAAGGGAGCCCGCGGTAACGGAAGTACTCGCAAGGCCATCCGGCCCGGTGATCGCCGTGGTGTTCGAAAGAGCGGCGGAACCGGTGGTGACCGCAAACTGCACGCTGGCGCCTTGAACCGGTTGGCTGGTCGCATTCGAAACTCGAACCGTCAGGGGTTGCGCAAAGGGTGCGCCGACGGGCGAACCAACGAATGCCGTTTGATTGTCGCCGGAAATCTTGAACAGGCCGGAGATGGTGATGTTGACCGTTTCAGTGACAATCGGCGGATTCGCGACCAGATTTCCGACGTCGCGAATTCGGATCTGGATGGGGCCGGGAACATTCCCTAGAATCACAGAGGTGGACACCCGCCCGTTTGCATCGGAAGAAGTTCGCGAGTTGATAAAGGTCGCCCCGTTCGGAGTAACGCTTTCAAAGACGACCTGGGCACCCACGATGATATTGCCCGCAAGGTCCGTCACGACCGCAAGAAGCGGAACAGGCAGTTGCTGTCCGGGAAGTCCGGCTTGGTTGCCGCCGGAGGTAACGCTGATGATCCCGGGAGCGCCAACCGTGACGGTGAAGGCGTTCTGAGAGAACGAGAGCAATCCGCCCACCAGGATGGTGAACGTTCCCGATCCGATCTTTCCAAATACGGGCGTACAGGTTGCGAGTCCGGTGGAATCTGTCAAAACGAACGGCCCTTCTCTACATGAAATGGTCCCCGTGCTGCCCGCGCTGCTATCCACGTTGATGGAAACGGAAACGTTCGGAATCCCGATGGCGGAAGACAGGGTTCCGACTCTCACCAGGATTGGCTGTGTACCGGGGCTCCCGGCAGGACCGGAGATGAGCTGGCCTTGCTGCGGATATTGAATATTGACCTGGGTAAGGAGGCCGCCATTCGAGGCCTGATTGGAAGTGGTCTCATAGAACGTCGCCACAAAGTTGCTATAAACCGCGTTGATGTTCGTCTGAACAAAGGGCGCACTGCCGAGAAGGTTGAGATTCGCGCCGACGAATTGGACGGAGGTGATGCCGTTTGCGTCGGTGGGAGGCGCCGATCCGTTTACGGAGCCGAACTGTCCACCGGCGTTGTCGGTGAAGGAAACTGTCTGGCCCGGAAAGGGCCTTCCCGAGGCGTCAAGAAGCTGCACGGTGAGGGGCAGGGTAGCGACGCTGGAGGAGGCCACCAACTGCCCCTGACCCCCTACAATGACAAGGGTCTGGGCCTGTGCGGCGCCGCTCAAAACTACGAAACAAGAAACCACTAACTTGGTGAAGTGCTTTCTACAAAAGCCAACGTTCATATAGCTCCTTATAATTTCAGATAAAGACTTAGTGAATAATACGCTGTAAACGCAAAAAAGGGGGAGCCGAAGCTCCCCCTTTTTTGTTATCGCATGCTACCGGTTAGTTAGTGAGACCTTCGCCGGATCCGCTGGCGGCGGTACCCGCGTTGCTCGGAGAACGCGATCCGCTGCTTGCGCCGGGATCGGGAATGACGAGCGCCAAGTAACCCTGAGACAGACCACGGCCAGGACCACCGAAACCATCGGTGATAAAGGCGAAGCCATGGGCGTACTGGAAGCGGCACTGGGCAATCATGTAGCCCTGGAAGCCAGGAGCGAGGGTCGATACCAGATTGGTATACGGCAACGCACTGGTAACCGTCGGCGTCGTGAAGGCGGCTGTCTGGTTGGTGCCATAGAAGTTCAAGGTGCAGAGACCGGACTGTGCCGCCGTACCGAAGGGATCGGTCGACGTATTGGAGATTGCCAAACCGGTGTCAAAACCGGCCAGATTCGAAAGGAACGGGAAGAGCAGAACCGTGGAGCAAGGGGTGATCTGGAAGCCGTTCGCGGCGGTAGAGCTCGGGACGAAGCGGGGGATCGGACCGCTGGAGGCGGTTACGACCGTGCTGGTCGGAGCGAAATCAACGTTGACGGTGGTCATACCGAGGCCCGGGCTGCTGGTGCTGGGGCTGGCGGTAAAGGTGACCAGAATCGGAGCGCTGAACGATTCAATCGTGCTCGGGCTGGTGATGGACTGGTTGGTCACTTCATAGATTGCAACAGCGGAAGTGCCGGTCGCGGTCAGCGCGGCAAAGTTGGCCGGGATGTTGGTATTGGTGGAATTGGAGACAGCGGAGAAAGCACCGCCTTCCGAAGAAGTCAGAGTCAAGGTTTCCGTGGGCACACCACCCGCTACCTGATTACTGGAGAGGGAAGTGGGAACGAAGATCGTGACGCCACTTTGCAAGTTATTAAAGGTGAGCCGGATGCGGGTTGCCTGGTCAGCGGTTCCGATGGAACTACCTCCAGCGTATCCCTGTGTTCCGCTCGGAACAAACTGCGATTCCGAGTTGAGCTGAGCGCCCGGGGTGGCAAGGCTCGCGCCAGCGGGGAAGTTATTCGGCACGCGCAGCTTGGTTGCGGTCGCGAACCCTTCAGAGAAGTTCACGGTTTCAGCAATAGGAGCGCCTGTACTGGAAAAGGAGCGGGAATTGCACTGTTGGAAGGTGCCCGGAGAGCTGGAACTGTTGGCAAAAATCGTTCCGGAACCGCCGCCGGTCAGCGAGGAGTTGGCAACCGTACCCTGGATTAAACCACGACGGACCGAACCAACGGTCTGCACGTTGTTATTAATCTGAAAGCCAGCGGAAGTGGATATCGTTTCAAATACGGAACTGGTGGCGAAGCTGCCGAGCGCAGGACCGCCCAAGGAACTGGCGTTCGCACGAATATTGGTAACCCGAACGGTCAACGTGGGAACAGTTCCACCACTGGTTGATGGGCCGGGGGGATCAATCGGCACACCGAAGAAGGTGATCTGACTCGGTCCCACCAGGGTACCCTGGACGCCGTTGTATCGTCCTGTATTGGGCACACCTGCGGGGATTCCGCCCGCGGGAAACGGATTGTAGGTCTGCGTGCCTTGTCCGCCACCCGTGCCGAAACCATACTCGACACACTGATTAACAGCGGTGGAACCACTTGCGGGGCAGAACGACTGATTACCTGGCACCGGTTCGTTCAGCAACAGAACCGCGTCCGTAAGATTTGACGAACCGCCCAGTAAGCGGCTAGTAATATTAGTGTTGAGCGAAACCGTGATGTTGACCTGCGGAATCTGCGATCCCAGGGGGGTCGCGGTACCGCCGGTGCACGAAAGAACAATGTCACCAGCCTGCTCGGTGATCCCTTCCGCGCGCATATCAAACGGGGTCGCAGTAGCGTTGCAAGTAAAGCCGACGAACTGCGCGCTGGCGGTACCGGTGACACCCAACATGCAGGCGAGCCCGGCAACCGTGACAGCGTACTTTCTGAAATCTGCCATTCTTAATCTCCTTGTTAAAGTCACAAAATTGAATCGGTCGAAGTTCTCTTACAACCTGAGCCTCAACTACAACAACAAATCCGTTTACCACTTAGGGAACTTCTCCGTGTCGGGCGGAGATTCAGACTTCCGGAAGCCCTCAAATGGACCCATCCGGATAAAACGCCTACGAGTTCGCTAATTTACCACAAAATGCGACTACATTACACTGATGCTCGCGGGATTGAAAGCCAATATAGCCATGTAACTACGAATGTGCTCATGTCATTGATACCGTATAGCAACACCCTAGTCAAGAATTTTCTTCGAATTTCTCTTTAGTCTCAACAGGAAACACACAGTTTAGCCCGGAAGGAAGCTATTGAACCGCAATCTGGACTGAGTTGCTGTCCTGGCCCGCTTCGCGAAGCAGCAAGGGCAGGTTTAAACCAGGGGGAATTCCTTGCGGGATAAGAATGTTCACTTGGTAAAGTCCAAGGAATCCCGAGGTCAGCCCCGCGTAGGCAACCGGCAACTCCGCGCCGGATAAAACCGCTTTCACCGGGGTAAGAGTGATGGGAAGCACAGCCGTCCTGCTTACCGCCCCCAGCCCGGTGCAGTAAACGACCACCGTATCTCCTCGTAAAGCCGGCGCGGTAGGCCCGTTTATGGAGCCGTTGGGGTTCACGATGGCTCCGCTTACGCCTCCGTCCGCGTTCGCGCCTAACACGAAAATGCCGGGCGCCGCGGCAGTCACGTTTACCGTCCGGTCGAGCGAACCATAAACCGATTCCACCGTGAGCGAGTAGGTTCCCGGAGCAAGATCAACGGGAATTTGGGCATTTACTTGGAACGCGGAAGCGGAAATCACCGCCGCCGGGAGGCCATTGACAGCCACTGACGTCGAAGCGCCGGGTCCAGACAGGCCGGAACCGAAGATGGAGACGATCTCGCCGGGCGCTAGGGTTGCGGCATACGAGGCGGCGTTCACAATCGCCGCGGAAGTAAAGTTCACCGAGGGAGCGGCCACGGTGAAAACTCCGGGCCGGGAGACCTGATAAGCCCTAGCAGCAGTTCCTGAAAGGTCGAGCGCCCCGCCGCCCGGGGCCAGATCGGCGATAGCAGCCCGGAAGGGCTGGTTGGCCCCCACGCTTACCTGGTACAGAGGCTGCGTTCCGTCGCAATAAAGAAACTCGGAAGCATTCACGATAGTGGGTGCAGGCCCGCCGGCGGAAGCGGCATCCTCCACCACAAATGCCGGCCCACAAGAGCCGGAGGCGGATTGCGCCTCAAGCGGCGGAAGCGCTGACTCGGGCTGTGAGATGGATTGGAGAACGAAGCCGGTCTGAGTGGGCGCGCGCGGAATCAGCCGGACGGCGGAGATCACGCGGCCTTTCCAAACGGAACCGCCTACAGAGAATCCCGTGATGTAGTCATTCAGCAATATCCGGCCAAAGACGGGGTTGGGGTCAAAAATTTGAAGATCCCCGCCGGTTGAAACACCGGTTGCGGCCAGTACCGTTCCTCCGCTCGGTACGCCATCCCTTTGTAATGAAAGGCTGAGCAGGACCGGAGAACCAGTGGCGGCCAAGTCACGCAGTGCGGCAAGGGAAGGGTTTTCCACCGATATATCGAGACCGCCTCCCACGAACGCGCTTACTCTCCAGAGATTGACCACCTGTTCGCCAGCGAGAGAGCTTGAAAGGAACCCATTGCAGGATGGGGAAGCAGGGGAACAGGGCTTGGCAAGAAACTGATTCAGAGCGGCAGGGTCAGCAAGGCCGTTCGGCGAGGAAAGCAGCCCCTGGTTCTGGTAGAAGCGAACGACGGCGGCAACCGAGGTTAGAAAAGCGCCTCCATCGGCTACCGGCCGTGTTCCGGCGCCCAGGTTACCGGCAACGCCGGTCTGAGTGAATTGCGGGAAGTTTGCCGTGGCCGGGGAGCCGGTAGCGCGCGCGTCGAAGATCGCGATCTTACCCAGAGCGCTGGCGGTTACGGCCGCAATGCCGGCGACGGCGGGAAGACGGAATACGACGCCCGCCTGACCCGCGGAATCGGTGAGCGCGCTGGTTCGGGATACCTGGCCGCCTGGAGAGGACGCGAAGATCACGGGAACACCGGCGAGAGGCGCGCCGTTTCCGTTTACCAGCAACACGGAAACCGGAACGGGAAGAAGAGTTCCCGGAGCCCCGGTCTGGTTGTCGCCCGATGCTTTCGTAAGCTGCGGACGGGCATCGGCCACGGACATAACACGGTAAACGCCGTCGGCGGATGCGCCGCTGGCCACGTCCACCGCATGGACGGCAACTGAGCCGCTTCGGGTATTCGGACCTATATATA
>JALYXI010000139.1 GCA_030947245.1 Acidobacteriota bacterium | reverse complement strand
TCACCAGATATTCCGCCCCGATGGCGACGGCCCGCTCCAGTTCGCCGCGGAAGCCGGCGATCGATTTCTGACGGATCACCGGATCGAGTGTAGCCAGATTGATCAGATAGCCGGCATGCACGGCCAGCGGATACAAATCGAAACGCCGACGCGCCGCGGTCAGGTTCGCAATGTCATCCGGCGCCGGAACGGAAGCGCGCCACATGCGCGGGCTGGAGGAAAAGATCTGGAGGCAATTGGCGCCGAGCCGGTTGGCGTGAATGGCCGCATTTTCAAGACCGCCCTTGGTGAAACAGTGAATGCCGATGCGGCGCGCGGGGAGATTCGCCGGTTGCATGATCATTGCGGTTCAAGGGTAACAGCCTGGACGGCCCTGAGAGGACACGCGTGGTTGGAGTTTGGGGGGCGGATGGAAGCGGAAATAATTGGGTTTATGGCAAATTTCGAGGCGTTTTTGCGGGTTATTCGGGGGGAGCGGCGTCGTTCGGGACTACATGCAGACCGGGTTGGGCAGGCGGGGGGAGCGGATTCCTCATTTTTTGGCGGAACGAAGCCATTTTCCGGTAAGCCTTGTACTTTTAGCGCCTTGGCGCGGTCGCGCAGGATGCGGAGGAGCATGTCGGTGCAGCGATCGGCGGTGCGGTCGTTCTGATTCTTCATTTTCATCAGAATGGGATACGTGACGATGGTAGAACTGTTGTTCTGGCGGGCGGCGCCGTCGAAGGCGTCCTGCATGCAGGCGACGGCGCGGCGGGAGAGCCAGGTGGCGGTGACGAGGCGTTCCACGATCAGGTCTTCGAGGGTGGACTGTGGCTTGATATCGTGCATGAGCTCCTCGTGAAGCTGGTCGTATTCTTCGCGGCTTTCGCAGGGCAGGACGACCTGGCTGGAACAGAGGCCGTGCTTGAAAGCGTTAGCCGAACTGCGCTGCTTACCCTCCGGAGTGCGGGGGCCAGTGCTTTTTTGCGCATTGGCGCGATTGGCTGAAAGTTGTAAATCGGATGGCATCTTGGGAATTTTCTCCGTCTGGAGGGTAGCAGGCCGGAGTGGGGCTGCGACGTGGGGCGAGGCGGAAGTGATTGAAGGTGCGGGAAATGGAGGTTTGCGGGGTTGGTGACGGCATTGCGCGGACGCAAGAGCGATGGCCTAAGTTCGGGCTACTGTAACGGAGACTGCGGCCCTTTCAAGCGTCCCGCCATCTCTGCTTTCCACCCTGATCCCGCTGTGTATCCAATCTGCCGTTCCGTTACCATGCCGTCTGAGTCCACCAGCCAGTTCTGGGGAACCATAAGTTGCGGGCTAATAGAGTTCATAACGTCGCGACCCATCACGACGGGGAAGGTGTAGCTCTTTCCTTTCATGTAAGGTGCAACCTGAGCCGGTTCATCATCCACACTGAAGCTGATCACGACAGTTCCAGGCGCGTCCTTCATCTCTTCATAAAGCTTCTGAAATTCCAGATGTTCAGCGACACAAGGACCACACCACGTTGCCCAAATGTTGACGAGTGTCCGCTTGCCTTTCAGATCAGCAAGTGTCCACTTCTTACCGCCTAAATCCACCAGCTCAAATGCCGGCAGCGGTTTGCCGATCCGCTCCCATCGATTTTCT
Organism: Acidobacteriota bacterium; assembly: GCA_030947245.1. Lineage (GTDB taxonomy): Bacteria > Acidobacteriota > Terriglobia > Bryobacterales > Bryobacteraceae > JALYXI01. The sequence continues at coordinate 7,225 of JALYXI010000139.1, read as the reverse complement.
TCGGCCTCTTCCACAATCGGCGCTACCTTTTTGCCCCGCATGGCTGCAGCGGTTTGGCGCACCTCCGCCAGCTTTTTGCGGTTATTGAATGGGCTTGGGCCAGGCGCGGGATGAACCGAAGCAATCTCGTCCTCCACGTCCTTGGCATTCTCAGGATTACCCAAAGCAGCCCAGTATAAGAGCATAATGCGCGCACGTTCAATCCGAAACGAATCGAGTTGCACCCGCGCCAACGCCAGTTCCTCGGCCGACCGGTTTGCGCCGGTCATGCCGCGGCTTGGCCGCTCGGACTCGCGGCTGAACCCGGCATCGAGCATCGGCCGGATCTGGTCCAGGCGCGTGCGTTTCGCGATAAGCGCTTCAGCCACGGCATACTCCATGGGCTGACCTCCGTACCAATCGGGATGTTTTCGGTATAGAGCCAGATACTCGTCGGCTGCAGAAGCAAGGTCTTCCGGCTTCGTCTCCGGTAGTGCGGCCATATTGCTGAATCTCTGGTTCAGAATCATGGAGTCTTCCGGCCACTTGCGATGCCAATCCGTCATCTCAGCCAAGCTCGTCCGGTGATACTCCAACTTTGTTTTCTCGTCCGCAGTTGCCGCAGGGTAGGGATGGGCGTTGCGCCAGCGCTCCTGCACAATGCGTTTCGCGTAATTGGATTCCGGATATTTTTCAAGCAAGGCCGCCTTCACGCGATCCACCTCTGACATGTTGCCCGCCATAAAGTGGCCTGTTTGCATGAAGTCGAGCCAGCCCAGGGTTTCCGCGTGATGAAGCTTTTCGAAGTGCGCCAGATCGCGCCCAATCTGCTTACGGACGGCAGCATCGTCAGCAAGCGGATGCGCCTTCAGCTCCATGTTCCAAAGAGGGATCCATGGATCGTTCTCACGCTCACCCAAGCGCCCTTCCAGCTTAGGGCGGAGCTTTGACGCAAGCCGTGCGTTCTGTGCGGCTGAGCCCATGCGCCAGATCATTGTCACGGCGTAGCCCTCCGTAACAGCGGGACACGCATCCAGCAGGCGGGTCAGCTCTTTTTCCATGCGTGTACGATCTTCCTGTTTCCCGCTGCCGAAGATACGGGCCAATCTTGTATACGTCCATGGAAAGCCAGGATAATCGAGCTCGGCTTTTTCCAGCAATGCGAGAGCGGCGGACCGGTCGGAATCGTAGAGCGAATCGCTGTAGAGGACGGGCCAAATCGGATTATCCGGATCCGCAGTCATCGTGGCGCGGTACATTTCTTGCAGCCCGGCGATATTGCCGAGAGTGCGTTGTATATCGAGAAGAAAGTAGTCTTTTGGGTGATCTTTGAGTGCGGCCTCGACGAGCTTCAGACGTTCCGGTCGTTCCGCTCCTGCAGCAACGGCCTGGTCGTACTGTTGAAAGAAAACCTGAAGATCGGCGGGCACCTCGCATTGCGCTGTGGCGGAGCCGGCACAGATCAGCAGCAAAGGCCAAATTCGTCCCTTCATGCTCACCTTGACGTATGGTATGCCAGAAACGTGGATTAGATCTTGCCCTTGCGTGAAACTGGCCAGGACGAGATCACCCCAAGCATCGAATCACCAAACCACTCAATTTCAATTCAGACGATCTCGCGGCAGAAGTTTCTGAAGAATGCGCTTTCGGGCTGAAAATGTTCCATCTGCCGGTTGATAAGAGCGGCCTTCTCTTCCGGCGGCTCACGATTTCGGCCTCTCCGCGCACCTGTACCGCTGCCGTAGTAGCCGGTTGGGGCGGACCATGCCATATCGCTGCCGGCATTCCCGTTCCAATCCGTAGGAGTAAACAAATGCGCGTCGATGACGGCAGCATCTCGCGTGCTCCGGTCGAGATAAGCTGACCGTAAGTCGCTGGTGTGCAGGAATCGAGCCATTCATAGCGGAGCCGATAGACACCGGAGCGAATGCGCCACTGCCCATTCCCCGCCTCGACATTCCTGAGCTTTTTATACTGTGCATTCGCGTTTATACTGTGCCTTCGCGACGTGTTCCGCGGGTCCGTCGCCAGAATGGTAACAAGGTCCTCGAATGCTTCCGGAACATCGGGATTTCCTTTGGCAAGCCGCCGCATGCCGCGGTCAAATGCGGCTGTGGTGAAGACGCGAAAAGATTCTATTGACCATTGTTGCTTGGGTTTTCACCAGCACCTCCTGATGCACAGTTTGATTCATGTTGATTGATAGACATCGACATTGATCAAATAGGAGAAATCCTTCAAGCCGGTCTGGTGGGCAAGGCTTGGTTACAATTGCTCGGCCCGAGTTCCAGCCGATATGATCAGGGGAAACGCCGATGCGAAAGAGCGGGGTGCTGCCTACTACCCAGGTCTTGCGGTTTAATTCAGGCTAATGTCACCGCAAGAAACGCATAGCCGCACTCCGAACGGCTGGCTAAGCTTCATTTAGGAACGGAGGTTTCTATGCTCGATCCCACGACGTTATGGCAGGCGGTCCAGGCAAAGGACAAGTCGCTCGACGGTCAATTCCTCTACGGAGTTCTGACGACAAAGGTTTTCTGCAGGCCCGGTTGCCCGAGCCGGCCGCCCAAGAGAGAGAACGTCCGCTTCTATGAAACGGCACAGGAAGCTCAGGCCGACGGGCTTCGCGCCTGCCTTCGTTGCAAGCCGCTCGATTCGAACATGGACGCGGCGCGCGCAAAGTTCCAGACCGTTTGCACCTTCATACGCTGTCACTTGGAGGACCGCGAAGCTCTGAGACTCCCAAACCTAAGCCGCCGCTTCGAGCTGAGCCCATTTCATTTCCAGCGGACGTTTAAAGCCATAGTCGGGGTGACGCCCCGGCAGTACGTGGAGGCCCTTCGCATGCAGACTTTGAAAGAGGATTTGAAAACCAGCTCCTCCGTCACGGACGCCATTTACAGCGCCGGCTTCGGTTCGAGCAGCCGCGTCTACGACCGCGTGGACACCCGGCTGGGAATGACGCCGAAGGAGTACCGCTCCGGTGGGAAAGATGTCGAGATCTCCTACGTGATCGTGAAGACTCCGCTCGGGCGGATGATGCTTGGAGCGACTGACCGCGGGTTGTGCTTTCTTGAGTTCGGTTCCTCTCCCGAAGAACTGCTGGTATCGCTTCAGCAGGAGTACCCGGCGTCCGTGCGCGTTCCTTTGGAGAAGCCGTATTCCGATCAGTTCACCGGGTGGATGCAGGCTCTCGCCAGCTATCTTGAAGGCGAGCGGACGCTTCAACCGATGCCGATCTCGCTCCACGGGACAGCCTTCCAGCTCAAGGTCTGGAGCTATTTGCAGACGATCCGCGCGGGAAGCGTCCAGTCCTACTCGGAGGTGGCGGAGGCCATCGGGCATCCCAAAGCCGTTCGCGCGGTCGCCAGCGCTTGCGCAGCCAATCGCATAGCGCTCGTCGTTCCCTGCCATCGGGTCATTCGTGGGGATGGGGGCTTGGGCGGATACCGCTGGGGCCTCGACCGTAAACGCACACTGCTTGATGCGGAACGGCGCACGGCAGCAAGAGCGAAAGCCTAATTCCAGGAGAAGAGCGATGAGCACTTTGTTTGCACCCGAAATTGAAGTTGTCCCGGTCTCGAACGTAGCGGCCGGAACCCCGCGAACGATCGACCCGGAGCTGCTGTCCCGCGAGTTGGATGCGGGTGGAAATGCAGTTCTGCCGAGTCTGCTATCTGAAGAAGAGTGCCGCGCGATCCGCTCGTGGTACCCGGACGACTCTTACTTTCGCAGCCGCGTCGTGATGGCGAGGCATGGATTCGGGCGAGGAGAGTACAAGTATTTCAGTTATCCCTTGCCGCCGCTTATCGGCCAGCTTCGCACGCATTTGTACACCCAACTCGCACCCATCGCAAACCGATGGAACGAACAGATGGGCGCCGCAACCCGATTCCCCGGAGAACACGCCGCGTTTCTCAAACGCTGCCGTGATGCAGGCCAGCAAAGACCAACGCCGCTGCTCCTGCAATACGACCCGGGGGACTACAACTGCCTGCATCAGGATCTCTACGGTGAGCACGTTTTTCCGATCCAGGTTGCCATCCTGCTGGCCGAGCCGGGCCGCGACTTCGAGGGTGGGGAGTTCGTGTTGACTGAGCAGCGGCCACGCATGCAGTCCAGGCCGGAGGTGGTGCCATTGCGCCAAGGGGATGCAGTCGCTTTCGCGGTTCATCATCGCCCGGTCCAGGGAGGCCGAGGCGTATATCGGGTCAACCTTCGCCATGGCGTGAGCCGCTTGCGCGCCGGCCGCCGGCATACCTTGGGCATCATCTTCCATGACGCGGTCTGAGGAGGGTTAGGAAGCTTGCGACGCGCTTGAACCCGAATTCAAGGTGGAGGCGCTAAGGCCAGGCGCCGTTCCGCTTCGGAGATTCGCAGCACCGTACGAACGAACTCTTCATGAGGGACATCGCGGCTTTGGTGTGTCACAGAGCTTTCTCTCTCTTGCCACCGACGCCGCGAAAGATTTCCTTACATCAGGACAGGAATGAAAAGGACTTTGGTGAGCCTATCGAAAAGCGGTGAGGGTGGTTGCGGGTCCGAGAACGCCGTCTGGACCGATCGTCATGGTACGGTACGATTTGCAGCATGCCCCGGCTGCTATAAGCTCGGGCGCTTGCTATTTAGGAAGACATGACAACGATGAGATTGGCACAAGCGGCGCTGCTTTGCATGCTGGCTCCGGTGGTGGCCGGGGCGCAGGTGAATGTGGGTGAACAAGAGCCCGAAGACAGCCTTCCCTTCACCATGACCACTGTGACCACATTCAAGCTGCCTTGGCGGCTGGCCTTCCTACCGGATGGCCGCATGCTGATCACCGAAAAGAGCGGTCCCGTCTGGGTGGTTTCCCAGACGGGAGAGAAGATCCAAGTGGAAAATACGCCCAAAGTTTATTTTCAGGGCCAGAACGGCATGATGGGCATCTTCCTCTCGCCCCATTACGCGACCGACCGCAGCATCTATCTCACCTATGTCGAGCCGGGTGACTATGGTGGAGGCTACGCGCTCGCGCGCGCCAAGCTGAACGCCATCGACACTTCGGCCAGCCTGGAAAACTTCGAGGTGCTGTGGCGCCAAGTGCCCACGGGCAAGGGTGGGCAGGCCGGCGGGCCGATCGCCTTTTCGGCAGATGGCAAGTATCTGTTCCTCGCCGTTGGCGACCGTCAACGTTTCACCCCCGCCCAGGATCCAGACCAGCCGGCGGGCAAGATCCTGCGCCTGACACTGGACGGCAAGCCCGCCCCTGGCAATCCCAATTTCGGCAAGACGGGCGCTGCCACCATTCCCCTGATCGATCCGGCGCGTGACACCGAAGCCGCCAAGACCGCGAAGGTAGTAAGCACCTACACCTTCCCCGGCCCCAACCTTACGCGGGCTGAAACCTGGGCCAGCGGCGTCCGCACGCCTTACGGATTGGCGTTTTCGCCCAGCGGGGAATTGTGGGAGGTGGAGCATGGCCCGGCCGGCGGCGACGAATTGAACCTGATCGAGCGCGGCAAGAACTATGGCTGGCCGCTCGTCTCCTACGGCAATAACTATAACGGTGTTCCCATTCCCAAACCCGACACGCGCCCCGACCTGGTGAAGCCGGTGCTCTATTGGGCGCCTGTGATTGCGCCAGGCAATTTGATGTTCTACCGCGGCACCCAGACCTTCCCACAATGGAATGGCAGCGGCTTCATCAGCGGCCTGGGGAGCCAGACGCTGAATCGCATCATCTTTGACGGTCATGGCGGCGCCAAGGCTGCGGAGCGCTGGAAGGTGGACCACCGTATGCGCGATGTGGAAGAAGGTCCCGATGGCTCGCTGTGGATGCTGGAAGACGCGAGTCCCGGCGCCCTGATCCACGTGACGCCGAATGCTCCGCAGGTGAAGCAGTAGAGGGTGGAGCGATCCGGCCCTCTTGCTTTGCGGGTCGGCGTTCGCCGCGCGTTCCGGAAGATACCGGAGCGGGTCAGTAATCAGGTTGTGGCAAGCGGGGGCTCCGTCCGCATTGCCGCCAACCCGGACATTACGAGCGAATTCAAAAGACACTTCCGGATGGCGCGTGATTCGACCGGATCGGTAAAAGCTGACCGAGAGCAATCCCACGCAATAAGGGATTCGCGCGGCCCGTGCGGCTTCGAGGAGTTTGGCGAGCGAGGTATCTCGGTCAATGCAGCCGGTCCCGGCCCCATGGAGGCGCCCTTCGTCTATCCGGCTGAGACGAAAGAGTCCGCGAACTACAACGCAACAGCGGCTGCTCTGAGCAAGTTCAGCGAAGACCAGCCTCACCGACATCCAGGACATCGCGCCGCTCGTCCTTTTTCTTGTGACGGACGATGGTGGATTGCCGGGCCAGACGCTCTTCGCGAACGGTGGTTACACGACCCGGTAGGATTGTAGGTTGTGGATCCGGCAGACCGGCTTTGCAAGGTCCATGCTTTCTACGCAACGGGAGAGGCTTATGCCAGAGGAAACACCCACTTCAGCGCGGCTGGAGGCATTCTCGGATGGCGTGATTGCCGTCATCATCACCGTCATGGTGCTTGAAATCAAGGTCCCCCATGCCGACGGATTCGAGGGCCTGCGGGCGCTCGCACCCGGCCTTGCGGTGTATCTGATGTCCTTCGCCTTCACCGGCATTTACTGGTTGAATCACCAGCACCTCATCCGCCGTACTAAACGGGCCAGCCACTCCCTGCAGATCGCCAATCTTGGGTTTCTGTTCTGCCTGTCGCTGCTACCGCTCAGCACTGCCTACGTGGTCGAAAAGCAGTTGTCCGGTTTTGCTGTCGCGGTTTATGCCGACTCGCTGCTCATCGTCGCTCTTTCATTCATGTGGGTACGACTTGCGGTGCAGGTGGTCCTGAAGCGTCGAAACGAGCTTACAGACGAAGATAGCAAAGGGGTACGAAATCACTTATTCAGCATATTTCTTTACGTCGGTAGTGCCGTCATGGCTCTACTTTTCCCGAAGCTGGTCCTTTGCTTTATCGCTTTGTTGACCTTCATCTGGATGCTCCCAAATTTGTCGCTGAGCCAGGTGAGACGGCAACGAAACTAAACGATTTCTTAGCGTGCTCAAAGTCCGTTTCTGAGAGCACCCCAGAGGCGAGTGGCAGTCTCGGGACCGGGGACGGGGGAAACACGAGAGCGCAGCCATTCAAGAACCAAACCTCCACCCAGTGTCCGCCAAACGAAGGCCACAACACCAACGGAGTAGCCAAGGCAGTTTGACCACCTTCGGGGCGACAGGGCATAG
>JALYXI010000171.1 GCA_030947245.1 Acidobacteriota bacterium | reverse complement strand
CTTTGTTGCTCTGGATGGCCAAAAACGAGAGCCCAGACGGCAATCACTAACCAAACATCCCCGAACTTTCAGCGGCGCCTGCACGCTGAAAGTCTTTCCAAATTCGGTAAAGACCTGATGATGTAGGTCCTAACGACCAAACTCTAAGGCAGCGGACGGATCCGGATATTCCGGTAATACACCGTGCTTTTCGGGTCGTGTCCCTGTAACGCGATAGTGCCCTCTCCAATCCGGCGGCCCGGGAAGTCCTTCGTGCCTTTCCAATCCGCGGGCTGGGTCCACTGTTCCACCTGTTTACCATTCACTTTGATGGTGATGGTGTCGCCCTGTTGCACCACATTTTCGGTAAACCATTCATTATCCGGCGCTACGGCGGCGTTGTTGTCGGCCACTTCGTAAAGGCTGCCGGTCTTTCGCGCATCATTCGGATAAGTATTGTTCACCTGCACTTCGAACCCTTTCCCGGGCCATCCTTGCGGCTGAAATTCGGTATCGATATAGATTCCGCCATTCGCGCCCGGCAGGGTCTTCACTTCCACGTCCAACTCGAAATTCTTGAAGGTGTGATCCATGAACGGTCCCACATAGAAACAGTGGCTCCGGTTGCCGTGGGCCTTGATCGCGCCGTCTTCCACAGAGAAGGTGGCGTCATTTTCATTCACCTTCCAGCCGGTAAGATCCTTGCCATTGAACAGCGGTGTCCAACCCGCGCTCTGGGCGGCAACGGGCAGGGCGAAAAGCAGAAGAGCGGGTATCAGGCGCATACCGGCGATAGTATCACTAACGATTGAATGCCTTCACGCGGAAGAAAGGCTTTTCCTTTTCGGCCGGATCCGGAGGAAACGTATCCGAAATTTTCGCCGCATCGTAGCCGCGCCATAACCAGATCATTTCGTCCGGAAGCTCCGCATTGCCTTGCGCGCCGTTGTGCGAGCCGTTGCCCCAACTCATGTGGAAGTCGTAATCCCGGAACTTCAGCGAGTTCGCCATATTGATGTTGTTCGAAGGCCAGGAACCGAATGGGTTCTCCAGATCTTCCGTTCCATCCTGCGACCATACCCGGATATTGCGCTTCTCCTCGCGCCGGACCCGGTACGGGTAAGTGTTCCCGCCATCGAACTCGCCCGGGTGATTTTGCTGGAGGTTGGCGAAACTGGCGATCCGCATCAGCACCCGGCTGAACTGGTCCGGCTGAAACCAGGCCATGTTGAAGCTCGAAATTCCGCCCGACGAGTTGCCCGCCGCCGCGCGGCTATACCCATCGCGCCGGATATTGTATTTCGCATAAACCAGCGGCATGATCTCGTCGCGGACGAAACGGGGATACTTGTCCGACACGGTATCGTATTCAATGCTGCGCATAGCTTTGTCCCCGATCTTACCGGGCGCGATGAACACCTGGATGATCACCGGAATTTTCTTCTGCGCAGTCAGATTGTCGAACACATTCAGGGCATTGGCGGGAGCAGTCCGGTTTGCCAGGCCCTGGCCATCGTGCCAAACCATCAGCGCAGCGGGCGTAGCGGCATTGTATTGGGCCGGAACATAGATCCACCAATCGGACTGCATGCCTTCATAGATTTTGCTGGTATGCACCATCTTTTCGGACAGGGCGCCCTTCGGAACGCCGGGCTGCGCATAGGAATCGGGCGTGAAGGCGGGGATGTCGGTCTTCCCCCCGATCCGCTGGCCGCCCACCATGTAGTGAAAGTTGTGAGAAGTCCCGGGCGTGAGCTTCGCCTGGGTGAACCAGAGATTGCCGTCCAGGCGCTGCAAAGTGCCGGCGCGCGTGTCGTCGATATAAAGGTCGGGCGCGGAGGCGGCTTCCGTAGCAAAGATAAAATCCGGGCCGTACCCGGTGACCGCGGCGCCTTTCGCGATGGCATCGGCGGTCAGAGTGTCCCGCAGCGCTTGCGAAAACGCCGGATTCGAGGGGGTGCGGGCCAGCGCAAGAAGTTCCGGCGCCGGAAGTTTCTCCGCATGGAGCGCCAAGGGAAACAGGACAAGAAGAGCAACGCGTTTCATCCCGGCTATTGTATTTCGTTTCCGGCCGGGACGCCTGCTGACTTCCGGCTCTTCCGGTATAGGCTGTAAAGCGACCAGGCACTCCCGGCAATCGACACCACCACCAAGGCAAGAATCGTGTGCTGCACCGATGGCATCTGCGCCATTTTCAAAATGCGCGGGCCAAACCGGATGGCGAGCAGACCTTCAATAATAAAACGGATGAAACGAAACGCGGCGACAATGCCGAGCAGCCGCACCCGCGGGTACTGAAGCGCAGCCGCCACAATCACGAACGGAGTGAACGGAAAGCCGGGCGGAGCCACCGCCGAAAGCGCCAGGGCCACACCCGCGCTCTTTGTCACCCGCCTCTGGATGTATGCCAACCTGCGCCCGGAGACCAGTTTGTGCAGTCCCGCTTCTCCGCCCTTGCGGCTCACCCAATCCGTGGTGAAGCTGCCGATCACCGATCCCGCAGCCGCCATGGCCGCGTAATACGCCATCCGGTCATGGTTCCGGGCACTGAGCGCCACCATCAACAGATCGATACCCAGGGGGAGAAACAAAAATGAGGAGTCGATAATGCCCAGCAGGAAAATGCCGGCGCCGCCCAGCGACGAAAAGAACCCCGCGATCGCTAGAATGAACGGCTTCAACAGCACTTCGCCCGGGAGTACTTCGCGCGGTTCCGTTCATCGGAAAATCGCTTCCACTCGTCTCTTGAGTGCGGGCGGCAGGTCCACGCCAAATGCCGGCTATAAGCCGATTCGTCGCTCAATTCCCGAAGAAGATCGCGTAAGTACCGGAAAAAGCTCATAAGCCCTCAGCCGAAAGTTGCGATGCGACAAACGGCGTTTCACGCGCCGGTTCCCGCTGGTTACGAAACAAAATGGACATCCAAACACGGGCGGAATCCAGAAGAATCACCGCCACCAGCACCAGAAACACGGCGGTCACCCCGGCATCCAGCCGCGCATTGAAAGCGCTGCGTCCGGAAAGCGAATTCGCTTGCGCCAGGAAACCGACGCGCGGCAGCGGCGAAAAGATCTTCTCCATTCCCGCCGTGAACGTGATGACCACCAGCCACGCCAGGGGAAGCGCGGTTACCCAGGCGTATCTCCAGCCATGCATGCGAATCAAAATGGTTGTCGCGACACATAGGGCGATGGAAGCAAGCAGTTGATTGGCAATGCCGAAAAGAGGCCACAGAGTATTGATGCCGCCCATCGGATCGAGAACTCCTTCAATCAGGAAGTATCCCCATCCGGCAACCACCAGCGCGCTCGAAACAATCACGCCGGGCATCCAACTGACACGTCCGAACGGCTTATAAACGTTCCCGGCAAGATCCTGCAGCATGAACCGCCCCACGCGCGTTCCGGCGTCCAGAATCGTCAGAATAAACAGCGCCTCGAACATGATCGCGAAGTGATACCAGAAGCCCACCACGGCATCGCCTCCGCCGGTAGCCGAAAAGATCTGTGCCATGCCCAGCGCCAGCGAGGGAGCCCCGCCGGTCCGGCTGAAAAGCGTTGCCTCACCCACCCGGTGCGCCAGTGCGGCCATCTGGTCCACCGTCACGGGATATCCCCATCCACTAATTGTTTGGACAGCCGAACTCGCGGTCTTGCCCAGAATCGCGGCGGGGGAATTTACAGCGAAGTAAATGCCCGGCTGCAGCACGCAGGCAGCGATCATCGCCATGATGGCAACAAAGCTTTCCAGCAGCATGGCGCCATAGCCCACATACCTCGCATGAGTTTCCCGGGCCAGCATCTTCGGAGTGGTGCCCGAAGAAATCAGCGAATGGAATCCGGAAACCGCTCCGCATGCAATGGTGATGAACACAAATGGGAAAACACTGCCCGCAAATACCGGTCCGGCGCCATCGACAAAGCGCGAAAGCGCGGGCATTTGCATCTGCGGATGCACGGCCACTATCCCCACTGCCAGCAGAAAAATGACGCCCAGCTTGACGAACGTGCTCAGGTAATCGCGCGGAGCAAGCAGTAGCCATACCGGTAAGGAACTCGCCAGAAATCCATACGCGATAATCGCAACCGCAATTGTCATCCCGGAAAATGTGAACGCCGCCGCATAGGCCGAGAGCGAAACCCACTGGCCCCCGAAGATACTGGCCAGCACCAGCACGAAGCCGATCGCCGAACACTCCAGCACTTTTCCCGGACGCAGAAAACGCAGATACAGGCCCATGAACAGCGCCACCGGCATGGTAGCCAGAATGGTAAACGCCCCCCATGGGCTGCCCACCAGCGCATTCACCACCACCAGACCGACCACGGCCAGCAGAATTACCATAATCAGCAAAACGGTAATTAGAGACACGAAACCGCCCAGTTTTCCGATCTCATCGCGCGCCATCGCACCCAGGCTTTTGCCATCACGCCGCAACGACGCGAACAGAATCACAAAGTCCTGCACGGCTCCGCCCAGAACTCCTCCCGCCAGGATCCAGAGCGTTCCCGGAAGATATCCGAATTGCGCCGCCAGAACCGGCCCCACCAGTGGACCGGGGCCCGCAATCGCGGCAAAATGGTGTCCGAATACAATCCACTTGTTGGTCGGTTCGTAGTCATGGCCGTTCCGCAAACGTTCCGCCGGAGTGGCCCGGTGCTCGTCCAGCGCCATCACGCGGCAGGCAATGAACTTCGAATAAAAACGGAATCCGATCAAATACGTGCAAACCGCGGCCATCACCAGCCACAGGCTGTTCACCGGCTCTCCACGATTGATCGCAATCGCGCCGATCGCAACCGCGGCGCCGCAAGCAATGGCAATCCAGAGAAGGACTTTCATCTTTTAAGAACGATTACCTGGGGAGGTGCGTAATCCGCGGCCGCGCCTCGTGAACCGCGCCTGCAATCACCAGCAACGCCAGGATCGCGGCCACAATCGCGCCAATCAGGGTTCGGCTCCGGCGGGACTGCCGGGACGCGTGCAGACTGATCCCGATCACCGGAGCGGGAAGGCCCCGGCTGCGCGGCGCGGCGCTGGTCTTCATGCTCTCCGCCCCAACCGCAACCGGCATTTGCAAAATGCGGCGCTGGTGCGGCCACACCTGCCCCTCGCGATATTCCAGTTCCTTCAGCAGCCCCACGATCACGACCGGTTCTTCCACACGCGAAACTTCACCCACAAACCGCCGGGGAATTGCAATTTGCAACCCGGTATCCGCATTAGTGATCAGAACCTCCGGCCTAGTGGCTCTTCGAAACAGCCACTCATTCGATTCGATTCCCAAAATGGGAGGAAAGAACGAGAATGACCGGTTCCCGAGTTGGTCGAGGGGTGTGGGCAGGGAAGGAATAGCCATCTGCTTCGGTTTTCATCATAGCTTGTCGCCCTGAAAACTACGGGCACCCTAATGAAGGTTGGCGAAGCGGCCGATAGATGCCCAGGCGGATCAACGTTTTGGCTCTCACCGGCACCGGCACTTGGAATCGCACTACGAAACTTGGCATAGCGCTCACCATCGCCGTTAGTTCGGCCTGGCTCGCGGCGCGCTTTGATCTTCTGCCGGCGGCGTTAAGTAACCAGTCCCGCGTCAACCAATCCCGCCAAGCTCCCGCACGAAACGGGAAGTTTGCGGTGTATCGCTATTCCGTGGTGCCCGGAGGAATCCACAGCACCGCCGGATTGCACCACGCCCTTCTCACCGATCCCGTCGTTCGCGGCCACTACCTGGGATTCGATGCCGCCCGCGCCCACTTGGTGCAAGCCGCCGCCCCCCGGCGATTCTACGTTTCATATCGTAAAGACGAAACTGTATTTTGGACGCGCAAACCCGTCGTCATCCCGAAAGGAGAGTGGTTGATCACGGACGGTGAACACTACGCGCGGACTCGCTGCGGGAACCGCCTGTCCGTCACCCCGCCACCCGGCGCGCCGTCAGCGAGCGAGCAGCCTTCCGAAGCCGCCCTGGATTCTGCCGACAGCTCGCCCTGGGGCGAAATTCAGCCGCAAGCCGGATCAGACTCCTCAACAACTCCGGATCGGAGTGCGCAGCGGCAAACGGGCGAACAGGAACAAGCTGTCGTTTCCAACGCTCCCAACCCCTCAACCGGAACCGGAACGTGGCGCGGAGACTCAGGCGGTGCATCGGGCATGGCGGCCGGTGCGGGCTCCGCCGCGTCCCGGCCTGCCACCGGCCAGAACAGAACTGACGTAGACAAGAAGGGTTCTCAAGATTCCGCGGCAAGTAGCACCGGTGAAGTGTCCGCAACAGATGCGGCCGCAACGAACAGACCCGTCTCTCCTCAGCCCCCGCCTACTCTGGTGCTTCCTTCATCGGGTCCCGCGTCCCGCCTTTATCCAATCGGTTCAGGCTTGAACCCGCAGACCGATTTCAATCGCCTGCTTCCGGCGGTGGTGACTACCCCACAGCACAACCTCGGCCGCGACGCGCTTCCCCCTGATTTCCACCCCAGGGCGGACCTTATACTCTCGCGCGCACCTGCGAAAAGCTCTGAATCCGAAACCGGCGCGCATCCATCCAGGCCTCCCGGCACGGAATTTTCACCTCCCCGTCCGCAGCTCTCTCTATTTCCCGGCACTGTCCCGGAATTTACACATTCCCAACCGGCCGTCCCCGAACCGGGTACCCTGTCGTTTCTGCTGCTCACAATCGGAGCCGCGGCTCTATACCGCTGGGGATTTCGGCGCCGCTCCCACCCGTTTAGGAGGTAAGCAAATCATTCAGCAGCGCCGGGTCAGTCACCTCCAAAAACTCCGGGAGATCCGCCGGGCCGCACTCATCGAGCATCCGGAACAGTTCCAGTTTCGCGAGAGCATAGCGGTCCCGTGACTTCAACTGCTCGAGCGGAACTGAAATTTCCACGCTGCGGCCCGGCTGCCCTTCCGTCCAGATGGAAAACACGTACCGGCCACATTCAGAACTTTGAAGCTGGTACTCGTAATGAATGCCGGTTTGCGCGGCGTAGCCTTTCACGCGGCGCGGCGCGTGGGCGGGCGCCGGCGGACTGCAACGCAGACGTAGTTTCTCTAGGATTCGCAACAACATAGAGCACGCATAGGGCACGGCATAGAGCTCCGGACTGTTTCTCGCATCATGGCATACTGGAGTGTCGACCCCCTCTATGTCTCAATCTCTCCCCCGGGAAATTGTGAGTGCCCACAGCCCGGATTCCGATGATGCGTTCATGTTTTACGGTCTGGCGACCAAAAAAGTGCGCTCAACCAAAGTCACTTTCAAGCATGTACTTTCAGACATTCAAACGCTGAATCAAAAGGCAATCGAAGGGGCTTATGATTTGACTGCAATCTCCTATCACGCCTATCCCTATGTCGCGGATAAGTACGTCCTGATGGCGTCGGGAAGCAGCATCGGCGATGGCTACGGTCCCATGCTTGTGGCCACGCGGCCGATGGATGTCAAGGAGATCCGCGGAAAAAAGATTGCGATACCCGGCAAACTTACCACCGCCTATTTGACTCTCAAGATTATGCAGCCGGATTTCGAGGCCGTCGTGATCCCGTTCGACCGGATCCTGGATGCGGTGCAGGAGGGTGCGGCGGATTTGGGGCTTATCATCCATGAAGCTCAGCTCACTTACAACAAGAGCGGCTTCCATAAAATCATCGACCTCGGCAAATGGTGGAAAACGAAATACAACCTGCCTCTGCCCCTTGGCTGTAATGCGCTGCTGCGGACTTTGCCGTCTACAATCAAAACGGAATGTTGCCGGATGATGCGCGACAGTATTCAGTATGCGCTCGATAACCATGACGAAGCGCTCAGTTATGCTCTCCAGTTTGCTCGCGACATGGATCCCCGCCTGGCGGAGAAATTTGTGGGCATGTACGTCAACCATTACACGGTGGATGCGGGAGACATAGTGCCCGTGGCTGCGCAGAAGCTGCTGGACCTGGGGCACGAAGCGGGACTGATCGCGAACCGTGTCGAAGTGGAGTTTGTACGGTAAGGCAACGGCGCATATCGATTGTGACCTTGGCGCTCTGTGCAGGCGCGCTCGCGCAAACTCCCCGAGAAGTCCGCGCTATCGCCAAGGACGGCTCCTCCGCAATTCCTGAACTGACGGACTTTCTCAAGAATTCCGACGCGGGGATTCGCAACGAAGCGGTCAAGGGCCTCATCGAAATCGGCGGCGTTCGCTCACTGGATCCTCTGATCGCCGCTACCAGGGATAATGACGATCAAATCCAGATCCGCGCTGTCGACGGTTTGGTCAATTTCTACGTTCCCGGTTATGTCCCGAGCGGCATGACTGCCAACCTGAAGCGTGCCGGCAGCAGCATCAAGCAGCGCTTTGGGGATCGCAACGACCAGGTAATCGATCCCTACGTAACGGTCCGGCCTGAGGTCATTCAGGCAATCGGCCATGTCCTGCTGGGTGGAAGCAGCACGGAATCCCGCGCCAATGCCGCCCGCGCGATTGGAATTCTCCGCGGACGCGCCGCTCTTCCGGATTTGTATGAGGTGTTGCGGTCCCGGAAAGACACGGACGTGCTCTACGAATCCATTGTCGCCATCCAGAAAATCCGGGATGAACAGGCCGGTCCCAAGGTTCAGTACCTGCTCCGGGATCTCAACGAGCGCGTGCAGATTGCCGCTATTGAAACCGCGGGAATTCTCCAAAACCGCGCCGCGCTTCCGGATCTGCGCAACGTGCTCAATTCCTCGAACAAAGCGAGGGTACGCCGCGCCGCCCTGGCGGCCATCGCCATGTTGCCCGATCCTTCGAATCGCGATCTTTACTCTGGACTCTTGCACGATAAGGACGAAGCTTTGCGAACTGCCGCCGCCGAAGGTTTCGGACGGCTCCGTAACGCCGGCGATGTGGCCATGCTTCAGACCGCCTACGACGCGGAGACGAAGCGCGCGCCGCAACTTGCCCTCGCGTTCGCCATGGTAATGGACGGCCGCACGGAATCCACGGAACAGAGTCCACTCAAATTTCTCATTCAAAACTTGGGGAATTCCGGCTCTCGCGGAACGGCGCAGGCTTACTTGACGGAAGCCGCGCGCGATCCGGGTGTGCGCTTGCAATTATACGGACCCATGGAGCGGGGCAGCAAGGAAGAAAAGATCGGATTGGCTCAAGTATTGGCGGGAACCGGTGACCACGGCGCGGAGTCACACCTGGAAAGTATCAGCCGGGATAAGGACCGGCAAGTTGCGCAGGAAGGATTGCGTGCTCTGCGCAACTTGCGGGCTGGAAAGTAAACTCGGAGAAACTACTTCTTCTTGACTTGCTTCTGCTGACCGACGCGGACTTTGAACATAGCGTTCTTGGCGTCCTGAAACGCCTTATGATCGTGCCGCGAAACAGTGTCGGCCAAGTAAGCGTCGACGTTCGCTTCGCGCGGAAGCACGGCCATTACAGTGAAGCTATCGTTGCAGGTGGGGCAGAAAGGCCGCAGCCGCTTTACATTTGGGATTGCCATACAAACCGATTCTATCAAATCCACCTCCGGCTCGCGGAACCTGAACATTTCCGGTGTATCCTGTTTTTGTGGACTCCCTGTGGATTTCCCCGGAAATCTTTGCCGGCGCCCAACACTGGCGCACCCTGGAAATTATTTGCGGAACTATCTTGTAATCCACAGAACAGCGCAATAATGTAGGACTTTCCGCTCATGTCCGCCACCTTCGCTCTCGCTCTTGAAAAAGGACTCCCGTCCAACACCGATGCGGAACGATTTGTTCTCGGCTCCATCCTCCTGGACGATTCCTCCTTCCTCGATGTCGCCGGCATCCTTCACGCGGAAGACTTTTCGCTCGACAAGCACCGCAAGATCTACTCGCGCATGGTGCAACTCCATGAGCGCTCCGAACGCATTGACCGCGTCACCGTGGCCAATGAGCTCCTTCGCTACAACGAACTGGAGCAGGTTGACGGCCTCACGTACCTGGTCTCGCTTGATGACGGCCTGCCCCACATCCCCAACCTGGACAGTTACGTAAAAATCATCCGGGACAAGGCCGTTCTGCGGCGCATCATCACCGTGGCGCAGCAAACCATGAACCGCTGCCTGGTGGGCGAAGAGGATCCTACCCAGATCCTCGCGGGCGCCGAAGAAACTCTGCTGAAGCTGGGCGAAGCGCAGATCGGCGCGGGCCTGAAGACTCCGGGCGAGATCATCAACAGTTACACCGGCGGCATCAATGCCTTCCTCGATCCCAGCAAGCGCATCCGCGGAATCAGCACCGGATTCACCAAGCTCGATGAAATGACCGGCGGACTTCATGAAGGCGAGTTGCTGATTGTGGCGGCCCGGCCCTCCATGGGGAAGACCGCCTTCGCGATGAATATCGCGAGCCACGTCGCCACGAAGCTGAACCAAAAGGTGGCAATTTTTTCTCTCGAAATGTCGGGCGAAAGCCTTCTCACCCGCATGCTCTGCGCCCAGGCCTATGTGGATAGCCAGCGCTTCCGCATGGGATACCTGAACGGGGATGAACGGCGCAAACTCGCTCAAGCGTCCAGTAAGCTGGTCGAAGCGCCGCTTTTTATCGACGATACGGCCGGCGTGCATCTGATGGACATGCACGCAAAACTCCGGCGTCTTCAGAACGGCGACGGCAAGCTGGGTCTCGTGATTGTCGATTACCTGCAGCTGATGACGGGCCGCGGCCGCTTCGAAAATCGCAACCAGGAAGTCAGCACCATCTCGCGCGGTCTCAAGCTCCTGGCCAAAGAGTTGAAAGTCCCCATGTTGGTCCTGTCCCAATTGAGCCGCGCACCCGAAACCCGCCAGGGCGACCACCGCCCCCAACTCAGCGATCTTCGCGAATCCGGATCCATTGAGCAGGATGCGGACCTTGTCGCCTTTATTTTCCGCGAAGAAGTCTACAAGCGCGATCGCGAGGACCTGCGCGGTCTGGCGGAACTGATCGTCGCAAAACAAAGAAACGGCCCGATCGGAAAAGTAGACCTGGTTTTCCTCCACTCCCTGACCAAATTCGAAAACCGCACCGAAGACCTGGACGCCGCGCCGGAATAGGAACTCGGAACCGCGGGGTAAACTTGTTCCCGGATGTTGCTCGAACTCAAGAATATTGAAAAGCGGTACGGCGGCGTCACTGCCTTGCGCGATGGCAACCTGTCCGTCGCCGCCGGGGAAGTGCACCTGCTTCTGGGTGAAAACGGCGCCGGGAAATCCACCCTGATGAAGATCGTCGCCGGCTTGGTCGAGCGCGACGGCGGCGCCATGCTCTGGAACGGCGCCGAAGTCCACTTGAAGACGCCAGCCGACGCCGCCCGCATTGGCGTGGCGATGGTGCATCAGGAATCGCTCCTGGCTCCGCAGCTCACCGTCGCGGAAAACATTTTCCTCGGCCGCGAAGAACGCCATCCCCTCGGCTTCATCGCGCGCCGCAGAGCCGTTGAGCAGGCCGCGCGCCTCATCGAACAGCACCACTTCCCGCTCCAAGCCAATTGGCGCGTCGAAAAGCTGAGCCCCGCCGGGAAACAGCTGGTCGAGATCTGCCGCGCCATCCAGCACGGCTCCAGCCTGCTGATCTTCGATGAGCCCACATCCTCGCTTTCAGGAGGCGAAACCGAAGAGGTCTTCCGCATCGTCCGCACCCTGCGCGACCGCAACATGGGTGTCATCTACATCACGCACCGCCTGGAAGAACTGCGCGCCATCGGCGATCGCGTCACCATCCTTCGCGACGGCGCAACCGTCCACACCGGACCACTGGCCGATCTCACCACAACGCAGATCATCTCCCATATGGTCGCCCGTCAACTCGCGGCCACTTACTCCCGCGACCGGATCGCGCCAGGGGAACCGATGCTCGAAGTCGATCGCCTCAACGTCACCGGCAAACTCAAAGACATCTCTCTCACCTTGCGTTCCGGCGAAATCGTCGGCATGGCCGGCCTCATCGGCGCAGGGCGCACTGAATTCTGCCGCGCGCTGTTCGGCGTAGACAAACTCGATAGCGGAACCGTCAAAGTCGCCGGCCGCCCCATCCGAATCACTTCCCCGCGCGTTGCCGTCAAAGCTGGAATCGCGCTCGTTACCGAAGACCGGCAGATTACCGGACTCGCCCTGCCCCTTCCCATCGCAGTCAACACGACTCTTGCGAACACGGAAGCCATCAGCCACTTGGGCTTTCTCGATCTCGCGAAGCAAAACAGCGTCGGCACGGACTACATCGCCCGTCTACGCATCAAAGCGCAAGGCCCGAAGCAACCCGCGGGCCGCCTCAGCGGTGGCAACCAACAGAAAGTCGTCATCGCGAAATGGCTGTTCCGCCAACCTCGCATTTTCCTCTTCGACGAGCCCACGCGCGGCATTGACGTCGGAGCCAAAGTGGAAGTCTTCGACTTCATGCACGATCTGGCACGCAAAGGCGCCGCGGTACTCATGGTCAGTTCCGAAATGCCCGAACTCCTCCAGGTGGCCGACCGCATCCTGGTCATGCGCCAGGGCCGCATTTCGGGGGAGCTGCCCGGTCGCACCACTCAGGAAGAGATCATGTCGCTCGCCACCCTGGAGAAAACCGCTTGAAGCGTCTCGAACGCCTGCTGCCATTTCTCAGTCTCATCGTTCTCTTCGTGGCGCTGGTCATCGCCTCGCCGCACTTCCTTACCGCCACCAATCTCTCCAGCGTCGTCCGCCAGACCGTCGTGATCAACATCATGGCGCTCGGCATGACGATCATCATCATCTCGGGCGGCATTGATCTTTCCGTCGGCTCAATCCTCGGTCTCGGCGGCCTGGCCGGCACAATGGCGATGGAGCGCGGCGCGCCCATTCTCGCCGGCGTCTTCATCGGCATTTTCGCCGGACTGGTCTGCGGATGGCTGAACGGCTTCCTCATCACGCGGCTGAAAATTGCGCCCTTCATCGTCACTCTGGGCACTCTCGGCATCTATCGAGGCGTCGCGCTGATCATCTCGAACGGTTTGCCGGTACACAAGATCCCGCCCGGCTTCTCCGTTCTGGGCGAAGGCAGTATCGCCGGTATCCCTTACGTACTCATTCTCCTGATCGTCTGCGCTCTGGCCGTGCATGTTCTTCTCGAACACACGCGTCTGGGCCGGTACGCTTTCGCCATCGGCAGCAGTCCGGCCGCCGCGGTTTACGCCGGCATTCCCGTCGCGTTCCACATTACCGCGGTGTATGCCATCGGCGGGATGCTCACAGGGCTTGCCGGAATGATTGAAGCGTCGCGCCTTATGACCGGGCAGCCTACAGCCGGCCAGGGTTATGAACTTCAGGCCATCGCGGCCGTAGTCAACGGAGGCGGGAGCCTCCGCGGCGGGGAAGGCAGCGTCGTCGGCACCCTGATCGGCGCCTTCATCATGGGCCTGCTCTCCAACGGCAGCGATCTGCTCGGAATCTCCAATTACGTCCAGCAGGTTGTGATCGGCGCCGTAATCATTCTGGCGGTGGCGGTGGACGAACTGCGGAAGCGCCGGGTGACGTAGCGTCATCTTTCTTCAACCACGTCGCAATCGACTCGCGGCGCCGCGAATAGAAAAACGACATCGTCAGCAGCAAAGCCCCCAGTGCCGCGAACGCAATAAATCGATACGCCAGCTCCAGTTGCCAGACATCGTACGTATAAAGCTTCAGCACCACCGCCGCAATCAGCGCGAGTCCCAGTAAACGATTCGCGGTCGTATGAGTGCGAGTTCCCAGCGCCACCAGCAGCACCGCATAAACAGCAAACAAGATCGACAGGGAAGCGCTTTCCAGACTGCTGAAGCCGGAATGCCAATCCAAAATTTCCAGAGAAAGCGCAAATAACAGAAAGTAATGGCCGGCCATCGCAAGCGGTAGCGACAGCTTTTCAGTCTGCCTGCTCCACCACGCGGCCGCCCAGAACGCGAAGACGCAAACAGCGGCTGTAAATAATCGCTGATTGATCAGTGGGCTGTGTACGGAGGACATCCTCAGATCGGCAGCCTGCAACCGAACCGCGGCGCAGCCCAGAATCCCGAGCGCCAGCACCTGAAAGCGAAATGCGCGGCGCTCCGTTGCCACCCACATCAAGGCGGCTCCTTCCATGGCCCACAGGATGGTGATCCCGAAGCCGCTTAGCTGAATCGGTATCGCCAGAGTCAGAAACACAATCGCAATACCCGCATTCATCTGTTCGGCGGAATTCGGCTCCGCCTTCGTGCGAATCAAATAGCTGAGCCCAAAGTGCAGAGCCGCCAATCCGAGCGCCAGACCCGCCGCGGCGCTGTGAGCACTCTTCGGAATCAGCCAATACACCGCCCAAAAGTACAACGCGGCGTTGATGGGAAACGCAGCCAACTCCCCGGCGGGCATCTCGCCCTGGATGCATGCGGCCCGGAAGGCGAGCCATGCGAAGAATATCGCGAACAGCCACGTGGGCAGTACCAGACCGGACATCTCCGGCGCGGATCCGCCATGCCAGAAAAACCATGCGGCGCCGGCCGCGGACACAACCATGCTGGTCAGTTGCGGCCAGTTTCGCCATCGCATCACCGCGATTCCGCCAGCGGATAAGCCCATCAGCGGCAATCCGTAGCCGAAAGCAGACTCGCTCCGGCTTGATGTCCACAATGACGCGGAGTTCAGTAGGAGAAAACAATGCACGGCGATAAACAGTCTTTTCCCCGACGAAACGGCGAATAAAAGGTAGAACACCGGCGTAAACGCAGTGAGCGCTGCGCGATTCGGCGGGCCGTTGACACTCACGCACATCACCGCGGTTCCCGCAAACGCCAGCCAATCCAGCTTCCGCCATCCCCGCTGCGCGGCAATCCAGAGAAACGCGGAATCGAGCGCGGC
>JALYXI010000125.1 GCA_030947245.1 Acidobacteriota bacterium | reverse complement strand
CAAGATCGTTGACCAATTCATCGGATACCAGAGACCCGGCCCGCATGAGATCGCGTACTTGCCGGCCTAGCTGATCGCCTGATTCGATGTGCTCACGCAACATGTCGCCGGTTGAGATCTGGGGAATTCCAAGATGGCGTACCAGCAGTCTGGCCTGGGTGCCTTTTCCGGAACCGGGGGATCCAAATAAAACAATCGCTTGGCGCGCTGAAGTGAGGGCGATGTCAGGCCGATTCAGAACACCTACAGCGGCTTCTCCTTCGTTCATCTTAGGACGTGCGCCGGCCCCGGATTCTTCCAGCGCGTGGCGTGAAGCCTTCATAGTGGCGCATGATCAATTGCGCCTCGATCTGATTAACAGTATCCATCGCAACGCCCACGACAATCAGCAGCGACGTCCCGCCAAAATAGAATTGAACGTTCAAGCCTTCCAGCAGAAAACGGGGCGAATACGTATCGATGAAGTTGCCGACCAAAGGCAAATGCTGCAGATGGATGCCGGAGATCATAATATCCGGAATCAGGCAGAGAATGCTGAGGTACAAGCCGCCTACGACGGTAATCTTCGTAAGAATGTTATTCATGTAGTCCGACGTATTCCGTCCCGGACGAATGCCCGGAATGAAGCCGCCGTACTTGCGCATGTTGTCCGCCGCTTCATTCGGGTTGAAAATGATGGAAACGTAAAAGAAGCAGAAGAAGATAATTAGCGCAACGAACAAGAGAACATACAGCGGTTCTCCGTGCCTGATGGATCCAAGCATTCCGGACAGCCACGGGCTCGACTTCACAAACGGAAAGCCGGCGACGGTTTGCGGGAACGCAAGAATCGAGGAAGCAAAGATCACTGGAATCACGCCGCCGGCGTTGACCTTCAGCGGCATGTGGGTCGATTGGCCGCCCATCACCCGGCGCCCGACAACGCGTTTGGCATATTGAACAGGAATCCGGCGCTCCCCGCGTTCAACCAGGACAATGAACGCAACCACCGCAATCATCATCAGTAAGATGACCAACAGTGTAATGAAGCCCCATTCGTGCGTAACGAAAACGTTGGTATAGATGTTGCCGATGGCTCCCGGAAGACCGACCACGATGCCGGCGAAAATGATGAGCGACATGCCGTTGCCCACACCCCGTTCAGTGATCTGCTCACCGAGCCACATGATAAATGCCGTACCCGTTGTAAGCGAGATCATCGTGAGCAACGTGAAGCCAAAGCCCGGATGGATCACAATATTCCCTTCCATCGATTGCAGGCCGGTCGCGATTCCGAAGGACTGAATCATGGCCAGGATCACGGTCAGATACCGGGTCCACTGAGTGATCTTGCGGCGGCCGAGTTCTCCCTCTTTCTGCAGCTTTTCGAGCGTCGGAACCACCACGGTGAGCAACTGGAGAATGATCGATGCCGTGATGTATGGCATGATTCCGAGCGCGAAAATAGTCAGCCGCCGGATATTGCCGCCCGCAAACAGGTCGAAGAAACCGAAAATCGATCCCGAATTCCTGGCGAAAAAAGCCTCCCATCGAATCACATCGATGCCAGGCGTCGGGATGTGTCCGCCCAGACGGTACACAGCAAGCAATCCGAGAGTAAAGAGCAGGCGCTTACGCAGATCCGGGATTCGGAACGCGTTCGCAATGGCTTCGAAGATTTTCATGAGTGCGGGCTTGGGAGCGGAAAGAAACTCCTACTTTTTGATTCGGACGAACTTCGCTTTCGGCTCGACCACCGTCGCGGTTCCGCCCGCGGCTTCGATCTTCTGCTTAGCCGATTCCGAAAAATGGTGCGCCGTTACGTGAATCGCGCGAGTCAACTCGCCCGAGCCCAGAACTTTCAAACCATCGGCGAGTTTCTTGACAGTACCCAAACTCATCAGGCTCTCCACCGTGAACTGATCGCCGGTCAATTTTTCCAGCTTGCCTAAATTCACTACGGCAAACTCTTTTTTAAAATCGGCATTCGAAAAACCGCGCTTCGGCAAGCGGCGATGGAGCGGCATCTGTCCGCCCTCAAAGCCGCGCATAATGCTGTAGCCCGAAATCGACCGGGCACCTTTCGCGCCACGAGTAGAAAACTTACCTCGACCCGAGCCCATGCCGTGGCCCACACGCTTTTTGCGGTGAACTTGCCCCGCCGGAGGTTTTAGATTGCTGAGATTCATCGTTTACCTACTTGACTACCTGCAACAAATGCGGAATTTTCTTCACCATGCCGCGGAAACCATCGGTATCGGGGCGTTCCACTACTTGGTTGATCTTTTTAAGACCGAGCGAACGGACGATTACCTTATGTTTCTCCGGCGTACAAATCGGGCTGCGCACCAGCTTAATCTTAATTTTGGTTTCCATTGTACCGTGTTCCCGATTACAGTTTCTCGACTAAAATGCCGCGGCTTTCGGCGACGGCATTCTTGTCGCGCAATTGCTCCAGCGCGTCGATGGTGGCCTTAACGACGTTGTGCGGATTGTGCGACCCAATCGATTTAGTAAGCACATTGGGAATCCCGGTCGCCTGGATAACCGCGCGGACCGGTCCGCCCGCAATCACGCCCGTTCCCACTGGCGCGGGTTTCAACAGCACCATGCCGGAGCCGAACTTGCCCAATACCTGATGCGGAATCGTGTTCTCCAGCAGATTGATGCGGCGCAGGTTCTTCTTGGCCGCTTCGATGCCCTTGCGAATCGCCGATGGCACCTCCTTGGCTTTCCCTACGCCGAATCCGACCACCTTGGCCGAAGAATCGCCAATGACAACCAGCGCGGAAAAGCTCATGTTCTTACCGCCCTTGACCACTTTGGTCACGCGGTTGATCGAAACAACCTGCTCCTTCAGATTCAGATTCGCGGGGTCGATCCGTTTGGTGAGTACCGGCATTAAAACTCCAATCCTGCTTCACGCGCGGCATCGGCCAGCGCCTTCACGCGGCCATGATACTGGTAGCCGCCGCGATCGAATACAACACGGTGAATCCCGCGTTCTTTCGCGCGTTCGGCGACTGCCTTGCCGATTAGCTTCGCCGCATCCAGGTTCCCGCCCGTCTTGAACGAATCCCTGTTTGTTTTCTCTATCGAGGAGGCCGCGACTAGCGTGGAACCCTTCGAATCGTCAATCACCTGAGCGTAAATATGGGCCACACTGCGAAACACGGCCAAACGCGGCCGCTCGCTGGTACCTGCGACCTTGTTCCGGATGCGAACGTGAATGCGTTGGCGGATTTCGTCTTTAGAAGTCTTCTTGATCATCGGTTCAGATCCCTACTTGGTCCCGGTCTTGCCGACCTTCTTGCGCAACACTTCGCCCGTATACCGGACGCCCTTGTTCTTGTACGGATCGGGCTTGCGAAGACCGCGGATATTGGCGGCCACCTGCCCCAGCAACTGCTTGTCGGAGCCGGAGAGAATCAGATGCGTCTGCTTATCCACCTTTAAATCGATACCATCCGGCAGAAGCACTTCCACGGGATGCGAGTACCCGAGCGTGAAACTGGCGACCTTGCCCTTCAGGTCGGCGCGAAACCCGATGCCGACAATATCCAGCTCGCGCGTGAAGCCTGTCGAGACGCCTTGCACGGCATTCGCGGCCAGCGCGCGGGTGAGACCGTGGAGCGCCGCGAACTGGTCGCCTTCCCGGAGAATCTCAAGCTTCCCATCCGTCTGCTGGATGCTGATGCCGGCCGGGACCGGAACGCGCAGCTTACCTTTAGGCCCCTGAACTTCCAACTGATCGCCGACCGTTATTTTGACGCCCTGCGGCAGGGGGATCGGCTTTTTACCCACTCTCGACATAATTACCTTTTCCGTTTGCCTTCGCTTACCAGATGGAGCACAACAACTCTCCACCGATGCCTTCCTTGCGGGCATGACGTCCGGTCATGACGCCGCGCGGAGTAGTTAAAATATTGATGCCCAACCCGCCCTGGACCCGCGGGATGTCGGCCTGGCCTACATAACTGCGGCAACCGGGGCGCGACACGCGCTTCAGGTGCGTGATCACTGGCACGCCGTCCGAGCCGTACTTCAGGTAGATCTTGATGACGCTCTTCGGGCCCTCTTCGGCAACCTTGAAGTTGGCGATATAGCCCTCTTCTTTCATAATGCGCGCGATTTCGGCTTTGAGTTTCGACGCCGGAACATCGACTTTCGGGTGCCGCGCCGCGATGGCGTTGCGTACCCGGGTCAGCATATCGGCTATTGGATCACTTGTCATGTTAAATTCCTCCGGCCCCCTACCAGCTGGCCTTTGTCACACCCGGGATCTCGCCATTCAGCGCCAACTGCCGGAAACAGAGCCGGCAAATGCCGAATTTCGAAAGAAAGCCGCGCGGGCGTCCGCAGCGCCAGCACCGGTTCCGGTGACGGCACTTGAACTTCGGCGTCTTCAGGTCTTTTGCGATCTTTGCGGTGGTGGCCATCGAATGTCCTTGAATTTCCTACTGGCGGAACGGCATGCCCATATTCTTGAGCAGCGCCATCCCTTCCTGATCCGTACGGGCGGTTGTGGTGATCGAAATGTTCATGCCAATGGCCTTATCGACCTTGGCATAATCGATTTCGGGGAAAATGAGCTGGTCGCGAACACCCAGGGTGTAATTGCCGCGCCCATCGAACGACTTGTTCGAAACGCCGCGGAAATCGCGGACGCGCGGAAGCGAAACGTTGACCAGGCGATCAAAGAATTCAAACATACGATCGCCCCGGAGCGTCACCATACAGCCGATCGCCATTCCTTCGCGCAGCTTAAAGGCGGCAATCGATTTCTTCGCTTTCGTGATCACAGGCCTCTGCCCCGCGATCGCGGTCAGTTCGGCAACCGCCTTGTCCATCAGCTTGGCATTCTGGGTGGCTTCCCCGAGGCCGATGTTGATCGAGATCTTCTCAAGCTTCGGCACACCCATGACATTCGAGTAGCCGAATTCCTTGGTAAGCGCCGGGACCACCGTGTCGGAGTAGAGTTTACGTAAACGGGCTGGCATATTTTCTGAGTCGGCTATCTTTTCTTATCCAGCGTCTGGCCGCATTTGCGGCAGATGCGCGTGCGGACCGCTTTCTGTCCTTCGGCATGTTCCACATGATGCCCAATGCGCGAAGGACCGCATTTCGAGCACACAATCATCACGTTCGAAACCGCAATCGAGCTTTCCCGGTCCGCGATTCCGCCCTTGATCTGCTTTGCCGGGTTCGGGCGGGTATGACGCTTCACCATCCCCACGTGCTCCACCAAAACACGGCCTTTTTCCGCGAAGATGTCGAGTATGCGCCCGGTCTTGCCCTTGTCGCGCCCTGCAATCACTTTCACCTGATCGTTGCGCTTGAGTTGGATGCGGACGGGCGGCGGCGCCAGTTTCTTCGAGGGCATTAGACAACCTCCGGGGCCAGCGAGACAATCTTCATGAAACGCTTGTCGCGCAATTCACGGGCAACCGGGCCGAACACGCGCGTTCCGACCGGTTCGTTCACTTCATTAATCAGCACGGCTGCGTTCTCATCGAAACGAATATAGCTGCCGTCGCGGCGGCGGTGTTCCTTACGCATGCGCACGATCACGCAACGGACTACTTTACCCTTTTTAATGGCGGAATCCGGAGTGGCTTCTTTCACTGCCGCCGTCACTATGTCTCCCAAACCCGCGCGCAACCCCAGATCGCCGCCGCGGGGCAGAATGCAGGATAGCCTGCGCGCTCCGCTGTTGTCGGCCACCGCAAGGATGGTTCTCATTCCAATCATAAGTCGTCTCTCACAAGATCAGATCGGGCTAACAGGCCCGGTATCCGGCTAGATCTTCGTATCTAAATCTTTCGGTTGCGCGCCAACCTGCGGGGCGCGGCGGATCACGTCACCCAATTTCCAGTGCTTCAACTTCGACAACGGGCGGCACTCGATAATGCGGACGATGTCGCCCATTTTGGCATCGCCGGTTTCATCGTGCGCGTAAAACTTCTTGCGCTTTTTGACGATCCGCTTATACAGCGGGTGCGCCACGCGCCGCGACACGGCAACTACGATGGTCTTCTCCATCTTGGTCGAGACCACTTCGCCGACTTTTTCGTTCTTGTTCGATACCGGCGCTTCAACCGCCGTCTGTTCTTCGACTGCCATGGTTAACTCCCTGCCCTTTCCAGTTCCCGTTCCCGCAGGATGGTCAGCATCCGCGCCCGGTCCTTCCGCATGATGCGGACCTTTTTCAAGCCCTCGGTCTGGCCCATGGACATCTGAAACCTCAAGCGAAACAACTGGCTTTCCATTTCAGTCAACTGAGTTTGGATCTCACCCGGATCGAGATCGCGGACATTCTTGCGTTTCATGTTCTGCTTTACTCCGCCGCCGCTTCAGCCGGTTGGCCTTCCCGCCGGACAAACTTGGTTTTCATCGGGATTTTGTGGGCCGCGAGCCGGAAAGCGGCTTCGGCAATATCCGGCGCGACACCTTCCATCTCAAACAGGATCTTTCCGGGCCGCACCACCGCCACCCATTCTTCCGGCGCGCCTTTGCCCTTGCCCATACGCGTTTCAGCCGGCTTCTTCGTGATCGGCTTGTCGGGGAAGACCCGAATCCAAACTTTTCCGCCGCGCTTGATGAAACGCGTCATCGCGATGCGAGCGGCTTCAATCTGCCGGGCCGTCACCCAACCGCACGTCATCACCTTCAAGCCATATTCGCCGAACGAAATCGACGAGCCTCGCCATGCTTTTCCAGTCATCCGGCCGCGCTGCTGCTTGCGGTACTTGACCTTTTTCGGCATTAACATAAGAAACTATTCCTCCCCGCCGTGCCCGGTCTTATCCTCGGGAGCATTCGATTGCGGATCCGCATGCCCGTCCGCAGGCGGCACGGCTGCTGTTTCGGGAACCACGGCTGCCGTCTCAGGCCCCACAGCTGCCGTCTCCGGCCCCACATCAGCCGGTTCCGGTTTTGCTTCCTGCTTCCAGGAAGGGTTCGACTGAGGACTCATCAATGGCGGAACCAGCGAGCCGGA
The DNA here is from genome assembly GCA_030947245.1 of Acidobacteriota bacterium. Classification (GTDB taxonomy): domain Bacteria; phylum Acidobacteriota; class Terriglobia; order Bryobacterales; family Bryobacteraceae; genus JALYXI01. The sequence continues at coordinate 3,134 of JALYXI010000125.1, read as the reverse complement.
ACGCGCCGGACGCGCCATGTCGCCAGGGGCAGCCTGCGTCACAGGGCCCTGCGGCTCGGACTGTCCGGCAAAAGGAGCCGGTTGGGATTCGCGGGTATCCCGCTGCCCTTCGCGGGGCCCGCGGTCATCGCGGCGCGGACGGCGGTCGCGGTCGGGACGGTCCTGCCGGTCGCGGCGCGGTTCCGGATCGGCGTTCAGCGAACGGCGCCGGCCTTCGATGATTTCGCCTTTGTAGACCCAGGCTTTAATTCCGATCACGCCATACGTGGTATGCGCTTCCGTAAAGCCGTAATCGATATCGGCGCGAATGGTATGCAGCGGAAGTTGGCCCTGCAGATACCATTCGCTACGGGCGATTTCCGCCCCATTCAAACGGCCCGAGACCCGGACCTTGATGCCTTTGCAGCCGAACCGCAACGCCGAATCCACCGCTTTGCGCATCGCGCGCCGGAAGGCCACGCGCTTTTCGAGCTGCAGAGCGACCGATTCCGACACCAACTGAGCATCGAGCTCCGGCTTATGCACTTCCTGAATATCGATGAAGACTTCGCGCTTGGTCGACTTTGCCAAATCCTGCTTCAGCTTTTCGATCTCCGCGCCCTTGCGGCCGATGATGATGCCGGGGCGGGATGTCCGGATCGTGACGCGGAGCTTATTGCCCGGCCGATCCACTTCGATCGAACTCACGCCGGCCGACTTCAGCCGCTTCTGCAACTCCTGCTTCAGTTCCAGATCTTCTTGCAGCAGCTTGGCGTAACCCTGCTTGGCAAACCAGCGAGAGCGCCAAGGCTTGGTAAAGCCGACACGGAATCCGTATGGATGAACTTTCTGTCCCATTCCCTTATCCCTTCTCCGCTACCCGGATCACGATGTGTGCGGTGCGCCGCTGATACCGGTACGCCCGGCCCATCGGCGCCGGCCGAATCCGCTTGTTCCGCGGCCCTTCGTTCACGTACGCTTCAGAAACCATCAACCGGTCCAGATCGACGTCGTCCGATCGATTCTGCGCGTTCGCAACCGCCGACTTCAGCACCTTTTCCACGGCCGGGGCAATGCCTTTGTTCGTGTTCCGCAGCACTGCGATGGCCGGACCCACCAGCATGCCGCGGATCAAATCCACCACCAGCCGCGCTTTCTGCGGCGAAACCTTCATGTACCGTGCTTCCGCTCTGGCTTCCATTTTGATTCCTACGACCGCACCGATTTTTCAGTCGCGGCTTTCACCGCGTGCCCCTTGAAGGTGCGGGTGGGGGAAAATTCGCCCAGCTTGTGACCGACCATATTCTCCGTCACATAAACCGGAATAAACTTCCGGCCGTTGTGAACCGCAATCGTATGTCCCACAAATTCCGGCAACACTGTAGAACGGCGCGACCAAGTGCGAACCACTTTCTTTTCGTTCGCAGCGTTCATCTTTTCGAGCTTCTTTTCGAGATGGCCGTCGGTAAACGGCCCTTTCTTAACGGATCGTCCCATCCCCTACCTCTTCTTCGCTTTCCGGTTCACGATGAACTTGTCGGTCCGCTTGTTGTTGCGTGTCTTGAAGCCGCGCGTCGGCTGTCCCCACGGAGTCACCGGATGTCTGCCGCCCGAAGTCTTGCCTTCGCCACCGCCATGCGGGTGATCGACCGGGTTCATCGAAACACCGCGGTTGTGCGGCATCTTGCCCAACCAGCGGGTGCGTCCCGCCTTTCCGAGCGACTGGTTTTCATGATCCGCGTTGCCCACCACCCCCACAGTAGCCATGCAATCTGACGAAACCCGCCGCGTCTCCCCCGATGGCAACTTCAACAGCGCCATACCGGCTTCGCGCGAAACCAACTGAGCCTGCGTTCCCGCGGAACGAGCCATCTGAGCTCCCTTCCCGGGCCGCAGTTCAATGTTATGGATTACCGTACCGGCAGGGATATTCTTGAGCGGCAAAGCATTGCCCACCAGAATATCGGCTTCTGGTCCTGAAGAAACCGTTTGCCCCACCTTCAAGCCTTCCGGCTGCAGGATGTAGCGCTTTTCGCCATCCTTATAGTGGAGTAACGCGATACGCGCGGAACGGTTCGGGTCGTATTCGACCGTCGCCACCACGGCCGGAACGCCGTGCTTTTCACGCTTGAAATCGATTACCCGGTATGCCTGCTTATGGCCGCCACCGATGAATCGAGAAGTGACCCGGCCGGTATTGTTCCGGCCTCCGGAGCGGACCTTCTTCTCAACCAGCGACTTCTCCGGTCTATCCGCGGTAATATTCTCGCGCGTGACAACCGTGATATACCGGCGGCTGGGGGTGAAAGGACGAAATGATTTGATCGGCATCTTTAAATGTCCGTAAACTCGGGAATTTTCTGGCCGGCCCTCAATTTGACATAGGCCTTCTTCCAATCCGAACGGTAACCGGAGAACTTCCCGCGCCGCCGCAGCTTGCCTTCGAAATTCGACGTGCGCACTTCTTCCACTTTGATAGAAAACAGCTTCTCAACCGCAGCCCGGACTTCCACCTTGTTCGCTCCCGTAGCAACTTCAAAGCAAAGCGTCCGCTCCGTGTCTTTTTTGTCGGTGCCCTTTTCCGTAATCAAAGGCCGCTTAATGATATCGTGCAGCTTCATAACTCAGGCAGCCTCCTTCTTTTTCGCCGCCAGTGTTTCACTCAAGCGTTCCGCGGCAGCCCGCGAAAGCAGAACTTTGTGCGCCTCCAGCAGATGGTACACACTCACTTCGCGCGAATGCAGCAGCCTGACCCCTTCCAGGTTCCGCGCCGAAAGTTCCAGGTTCCGGTTGTCGTCGTTGTCGACGATTAAGACTTTCTTCGTCAACTCCAGCTTATTCAGCGTGGTCTTCAGATTCTTTGTCTTGTGGTCTTTCAACTCAAATGTAGAAACGATGCCCAATTCCCCATCGCGCAGCTTCGCCGAAAGAGCGGAGCGCAAAGCGCCCAGCATCATTTTCTTCGGGAGATCGTAGCTGTAATCACGAGGCTGCGGACCGTGAGACGTGCCTCCGTGCCGCCACAAAGGCGACCGGATGGAACCCATGCGCGCCCGGCCTGTTCCCTTCTGCTTCCACAACTTCTTGCCCGAACCCGCCACTTCATGACGCGTTTTGGTCTTATGCGTACCGGCCCGATTCGACGCATTGAACTG
>JALYXI010000127.1 GCA_030947245.1 Acidobacteriota bacterium | reverse complement strand
CCTTCAGCGAAGGATCGAAGATCTCTTCTACGGAAACGAAGAACGCGTCCATATCCACGTGGAAGATCGTCTGCATATTTATCCGGCTTTCCCGCAGACTAGCACGCGCGGAATGCCGGCCAGGTCTGGAATGATTCGCGGTTCAAGGAAACCGGCGCGAAGCAGTTCGATGACACCGGGCAAACTATCGAATCCTAATTCCAGCGCAAGGAATCCGCCGGGCTGCAGGACGCGCGATGCTTCAGGAATCAAACCGCGGTAAACGGCAAGCCCATCTTCGCCGGCAAAAAGAGCGGCGGCGGGTTCCCAATCCCGAACCTCGCGAGCGAGCAACGCGCCGGTCCGGATATAGGGCGGGTTGGAAACAACAAGGCGGGCGGAATTGTCCGCTAGAGCCGACAGCAGATCGCAGGCGATGAAATTGACCGAAGCGCCAAGCGAGTCCGCGTTCTGGCGGGCCACCTGAAGAGCCGGGTACGAGATATCTGTAGACGTGACAACTGCCCCGGCTTCCAGCGCCAAAGTGATCGCAATCGCGCCTGAGCCGCAGCCCGCCTCCACCACATGCCCGGAGCACAAAGGAATGGCCGCCTCCACCAAATGTTCTGTTTCCGGCCGGGGAATCAGCACGTCAGGAGTTACACGAAAGGTCCGGCCATAGAACTCCTGAACCTGCGTAATATACTGCGTGGGCATTCCCTGGATGCGCTGGTGCAGGTAGCGTCCATAGTGGATCCATTCCAACTGGCTCAACCCGCGTTCGGGATGAGCGAACAGGTAAGCGCGCTCGCGGCGCAACGCATGGCCCAGCAGCACTTCCGCAGTCAGGCGAGGAACCTGCGCGCCCGCCGCACCGAGTAATTCAGTGCCTTGGCGCAGTGCGGAGCGGATATCGGGATAGCTCACAGTTCGCGAGCCGCGGCAAGCTAAGCTGCCTGGCCCTGCTGCTTCAGCTTCTCGGTCTGGTAATGCGCGGTGAGCGCGTCAAGGATCGGTTCCAGGCGGCCGTCCATCACCATATCCAACTGATGAAGCGTAAGCCCGATGCGGTGGTCGGTCAACCGGTTCTGGGGGAAGTTATAGGTGCGGATTTTCTCGCTTCGGTCGCCCGTGCCCACCATGCTGCGGCGCTCCGCCCCAACTTCCGCCTGCTGCTTTTCCAGCTCGATCTCATACAGCCGCGAACGAAGCACGCGCATCGCTTTGGCGCGGTTCTTGATCTGGCTCTTTTCGTCCTGGCAGGAAACAATCGTGCCTGTCGGAAGGTGCGTCAACCGGATCGCCGAATACGTCGTATTCACAGACTGCCCGCCCGGACCCGAAGAGCAGAACGTATCTACGCGGATGTCCTTGTCTTCAATTTTCAGTTCCACTTCGTCCGCTTCCGGCAGCACCGCTACCGTGATGGCGGACGTGTGCACGCGGCCCTGCGTCTCCGTCACCGGCACGCGCTGCACGCGGTGAACCCCGCTCTCATACTTCAGCTTGCTGAAAACCTTCATGCCGCTGACCAACGCAATCACTTCCTTCAAGCCACCGACCGACGACTCGCTTTCCGACGTCACTTCAATCTTCCAGCGCTGCGATTCCGCATAGCGCAGATACATCCGGAACACTTCAGCCGCGAACAGCGTCGCTTCATCGCCTCCCGTGGCCGCGCGGATTTCAAGAATCACGTTCTTCTCGTCCAGCGGATCCTTGGGAAGCAGGAGGAACTTCAGTTCCTCCTCAACGCGCTCGATTTCAGGCGCGATGCGGGCCATCTCTTCCTGCGCCATCTGCTTCAACTCAACGTCAGTCTCACCCAACATAGACTTCGCCTGCGCCAGATCGTCATCCAAATGCTTCCATTCGCGATATTTAACGACCACTTCTTCCAGGTCGCTACGCGCTTTCGCCGCTTTCCGGTACTGGTCGCTATCGTTGATGACCACCGGATCGGAAAGCTGTTGTGTCAGCTCATCGAACCGCTTCTCGGATTCGGCAAGCCGTTGGGAAAATTGCATGGCGATTTAAGCAATCACCAATTCGCCGCCCTGTTCCGTCTCCAGCACCATCGCCCGATTGAGCGCCGCAATGGCAACCTCGGCCTGATCGTTACTCGGGGGTTTCGTGGTAATGCGTTGCAGCCAAAGCCCGGGCGCCGTGATCCAGGCAAGCGCTGACCCCTGGCGTTTTGCCGCGAACCGGATCAGTTCGTAGCTGATCCCCGTGATGAACGGCAGCAGAATGATGCGCGATAGCAGTTTCGCGCCAAAGCCATCGAACGGAACCAGCATATAGGTCAACATGGAAATCACCATCACCACTAACAGGAAGCTGGTGCCGCAGCGCGGATGCCAAGTCACAAACGACTGCGCGTTTTCCACGTTCACAGGCCGGCCGGATTCGAAATTAAAGACAACTTTGTGTTCCGCCCCATGGTATTCAAACACCCTCCGAATATCCTTCGCGCGGGAGACCACAAGGAGAAAAGCAATAAAGATTCCCAGACGAATCACGCCGTCCACAGCATTGAAGGCGATACGGCCATTCAGTACCGGGAACGCATGGCCAAGCTGCGTGACTAAGTACAACGGCACGAGCTTGTACATGACGATGAAGAAAGCCAGTGAGAAGATCAGGTTCATCGCAAGAGCCCAGCTGGAAATTTCCTTGGGCTTTTCCGCCCCATCTTCGGCAAGAGCCGCGTTGGCGGAAAAGCGGAGCGCTTTCAATCCCAGAGACATGGCCTGCCCGAGCGTGCCGATGCCACGAAGGATCGGCCATTTCCAGATGTGGTTGCGTTCCGAAAGACGCGAAACCGGCATCTCATCGGTTACAATCTCGCCATTCGGCTTGCGAACCGCGACGCAATAACTATGAGGCGCGCGCATCATCACGCCCTCCATCACGGCCTGGCCCCCAACTAGCGTTTCTTCTCCACTTTCGAGAATGGGCAACATTTGAATATGAGTAAAAAGACGCAGGAAGGTGCGGACTGACACGAATACCTCTCAACTATTATACGTTGCCGGGCGGTTGCAGGATTCAGAAGAAGAAATTCAGGCCGGTTGCCCGATCTCCGCTGTGCTACTTCTTCCCGAGCCCGTCCACCAACAACTTGGCCAAGTCCGCGATCACGAGGAGACCCGGATTGTCGGGAGTCCAGTTTACCGTCGGAATTTTATCGGCGGTGATGGCCATCGCGATTCGGCCGCCCGGCGAATAGACAATCCCTACATCGGACCGCAACGAATCCAGCGCGCCGGATTTGTTGGCCACGGGCAGATTGCCCACCCGCCGCCGGATGCCCGCGGTGTCCTGACAGCGCTTCAGGATTGCGATCATTCCTTTGGACGCTTCAGGGCTCACCAGTTCGCCGCGCTCCAGCTTCTCTAGAATAGTCACCATGTCGCGAGGGCAGGTAACGCCCAGGCCATATTTCTTGTTCTCGGGCAATTTGCCGGCTTCCGACCAACCCATAGCGGCGTCACCGCTCAAAATCTTGCGAAGCGATCGTGTTGTTTTAATTCCTATGCGGTCCAGGTACGCGTTTACCGAATCCGCCGTAAACCGCTCCAGGACCATGTTGGTTGCTGTGTTGTCGCTCAGCACGATCATCAAGTTCACGATGTCGCGAAGAGGGAGTTGGACGCCATTCGAGAACTCGCTGGCCAGCACGCCCGAACCCGAAACCTTTTCATTCTGGGCAACGGTCAACGGCTCCGCCCAACTGGCTTTGCGATGCTCCACGGCATCGAACACCGACGCTAAGATGGCGAGCTTGATCGTGCTGGCCGTTCGTACGGGATCGGTTTCATGAATCCCGACCGTCGCGCCCGTGTCAAGGTTCTTGGCAAACAGTGTAACGGTTCCCGGAAACTCGGCGATCCGGATTCTGAGTTGCTGCTCAAGCGGGGTCTCCGCCGAAACAGATGCCCCGAAGACAAAAAA
>JALYXI010000063.1 GCA_030947245.1 Acidobacteriota bacterium | reverse complement strand
ACCCACGGCAGCACGCGCCCCGAATACGCTTCGTAGATTTTCCGAAAAACCGGGTTAGGGGGACGCGAGAACTCCAGGATTGCGACCATGCCGCCTTCCCGCATAACACGGCGCATTTCCCGAAGCCCGCCCTGGTAGTCTACGAAGTTCCGAAATCCAAAAGCGACTGTGATCAGATCGAGCGAGCCGTCTCGAATCGGCAACCGTAGCGCGTCGGCTTCCACCAGCGGCGATTGCGCGCCCTTCCTCGCTGCCATCCGCAGCATCGGATGACAGAAGTCGCTCCCCATCACCGCTTCACCACGGTCCCGGGACAGAGCCAACATCAAGTCTCCGGTTCCACAACACAGATCCATCACCCGGGCGCCCTTTCTCCGCAACACGGGGCGGACCAGCTTAACCACGCGCCTCCGCCAAAGCCGGTCTATTTGCAACGAAAGCAGATGATTTGCGAAGTCATAACGGCGCGCCACACGCCCAAACATCGCGCGCACCCACCGCGCAGCTTCTTCCTCGTTCCGGGCGCCTTCCGGAGTTGTGCCTTTCAAGCCAGCGCTCGTAGGATCGCTTGCCGCACCGCGTTTTCCGGCACATCGCTCCGCACCGCTACTTCTCCGATTCGCATGGGGAGCACGAAGTGAACACGCCCGTGCTGTGTCTTCTTGTCGGCCGCCAGACGACTAAAAATCGCTTCAGGAGAAACGGCTTCGAGCGATGGCATTGCCCCATAGCTCCGGACTACGCCGCGAATGCGATTTGCATCCTGCCGGCACAACATGCCGGTCAAGTCCGCCAATTCCACCGCCGCCAGCATGCCCCACCCAACCGCTTCGCCGTGAAGGAATTGTGTGTAACCGGTTTCCGCTTCCAGCGCGTGGCCAAACGTATGCCCGAAGTTCAGACTCTTCCGGATTCCATGCTCCCGCTCGTCTGCCGTCACCACCTCTGCCTTGATCCGGACCGATTCACGCACCATCTCATCCACTTCCGGCGCTTCCCGCGCAAGAACCCGCTCGCGTCTGCTTTCGAGGAGAGCAAACAGCGGCTCGGAAGCAATCACGCCGTGCTTGATCACTTCATATAACCCTGCAACGTACTCGCGTTCGGGTAGCGAATCCACCATTGCCGGATCGATCAGCACGGCCGCGGGTGGATGAAAGCACCCAATTAGATTTTTCCCCACGGCAAGATTAGCCCCGGTCTTGCCCCCTACCGCCGCATCTACCTGCGCTAGCAATGTCGTGGGCACCTGCAGCACCGGGATCCCGCGCATAAAAATCGCAGCAAGGAATCCCGCCATATCGGTCACGACGCCCCCGCCAAACGCCACCACCAGGCTCAAACGGTCCGCTCCACCGGAGGCCATCTCGCAAGCCAGACGTTCAATTTGCACCAGCCGTTTGTGTTCCTCACCGCTGGGCAGCACTAGCTTTGTGAAGGCGGTATCCGCAAACCCTTCGGAAAGGCGGTGTCCCTGATGCCGCCAAACCGCTTCCGTGGTTACGACGAAAACCTTGGAACGGTTCGGCGGCAAGAATGCTTGCGCCCGCGCGGCAATTCCGCGCTCCACGTGGGCTTGATACTCAAGCTGCGGAGTCCGCACTGCAAACGATGGCATCAGCTATTTCAGTTGAGCATAGCAAGGTGCGGGAGATTGCACGGCGCCCCTGTTACACTCACACAATCGAATGGATTTTGACTTCCTGGTAGTCGGCGCGGGAGTAGCCGGTCTGCGTGCCGCTATCGAGCTGTCCTCCGCCGGAACCGTCCTGGTTGTCGCGAAGGATACGCTGCGCGAATCGTCGTCCGAATATGCGCAGGGCGGAATTGCTGTGGCTCTCAGTGACGACGACGAAGTGGAACTTCACGAACAGGACACGCTGTATGCGGGCGATGGCCTATGCGACCGCGCCGCTGTTCACACGCTGGTGGAGGAAGGTCCTGCCGCCATTCAGCAGCTCATCGAATGGGGCGCCGAGTTCGACCGCGAAGGCGCTCAACTTTCCTTTACCCGCGAAGCGGCGCACAGCCGCAACCGGATTCTCCATTCTCACGGCGATTCTACGGGCCGCGAGATCGCCCGCACTCTGTACCTAAAGGCTTCATCGCTTCCGAACATTCAGTTTCAGAGCTACGCGGCGACAACCGGCCTTCTCACGTACGAAGGGCATGTAACGGGCGCGATTGTCTATGACGAAGCGCGGCGCACCCACACGCGGATTCACGCCCGCGCCGTACTACTTGCTACCGGCGGGCTCGGCCGCGTGTATAGCGATACCACCAATCCCGATGTCGCGACCGGCGACGGCATGGCAATGGCATTCCGGGCCGGAGCCGAAATCAGCAACATCGAATTCGTTCAGTTCCACCCCACCGCGCTCCATGTCGAAGGTGCGCCGCGCTTTCTGCTTTCTGAAGCCCTCCGGGGCGAAGGCGCGCTGCTGCTGAACCGGGAAGGCGAGCGCTTTATGCCCCGCTATCACCCCTTAGCCGAGCTTGCTCCGCGCGATGTGGTCGCCCGCGCCATCACCGCGGAACTACGCCGCACGAAGGACCAGCATGTATTCCTCGATCTGACTGCCCGGTCCCCTGCATTCATTCGCGAGCGCTTTCCCCGTATTTATCAGACCTGCCTTACTTACGGGATTGACATTGCCACGCAGCCCGCGCCGGTACGCCCGGCCGCGCACTATGCGATGGGCGGTATCCGCACTGATCTCGAAGGACGCACCAGCTTGCCGCGCCTCTTTGCGGCCGGTGAAACCGCATGCACTGGCGTTCACGGAGCGAACCGCCTTGCGAGCAATTCGCTTCTGGAAGGAGTGGTTTTTGGGGCACGCGCGGGACAGGCCATGCGGGAAGCGGCTTCGCTCCCGGCCCACTCGGACCCTCCTTCGCCCGCAGTTTTCCCCGCCATGACGGAAGCCCGTGTCCGCGAAATAGCCTGGGAGCACTGCGGCATCCTGCGCAACGGGGAAGCACTCGCGGCGGCGATTCGAGAACTGGAGTCATCGCCACTCGCACCGCTCCCCGAAGCCGGAATCCCCGAATTCGACCTCCGGAGCATCCACACCGTCCTCCTTCTGATTGCCCGTTGCGCCCTTGCCCGCGAAGAAAGCCGGGGCGGTCACTTCCGCACGGATTTCCCCGAACGGAATCCCGAGTTTCAGAAACCTTCGCTACTCTCAAAAGAGCATGCCGAGCCCAAATTCATCGCCTACCCGGATTAGCTGTCCGGTATTTGCGCTGATGCTGTTATCGGCTGCTCCGATTGCTGCCGAAAGCCCGCTTTCTATCCTTTGGACTGGCCCGGCCATTCTGCTGGCCAGCGTTATGATTGCGTGGGGCGCTGAATCCGCGCAGTTTTTCATGGCCCAGGGTTTCGCGCTGGTCATCCTGGCGTGGATGCAGTGCCTGCCCGAGTTTGCGGTGGAAGCGGTTCTTGCCTGGCATCAGCAGAACCATCTGCTGATCGCGAATCTTACCGGCGCCATACGCCTGCTTACCGGCTTGGGCTGGCCGATGATTTACGCCACGGCTGCCTTTTCATACCGGAGGAAAAACAGCAAACCCATGGCCGAAATCCGCGTCGATTCCGTGCAGAGCGTCCAGATCATCGGCGTTCTCATCTGCCTGGTGTATGTCACGGTTATCTGCTATCGAGGATCGTTAGGCCTTGTGGACGCCGTCATCCTTATCGCTGTCTACGCTGCGTATCTAATGCTTCTGAGACGGATTCCGGCCGAAGGCGCGGAAGACATCGAGGAACTCGGACGTATTCCGCATGCGGTGGTTACCGCTTCGAAGCCTACCCGGATCGCATCGATTCTTCTGCTGTTCGGCGCCGGAGGTGCGTTGATTTTCTTTTCGGCGGACCCTTTCGTAGGAAGTCTCTTCGCAATCTCTACAACTTTGGGAGTGAGCCAATTTGTCTTTATCCAGTGGATCGCGCCCTTCATCTCCGAATTTCCTGAACAGGTGTCCGCCTTTTACTGGGCCCGCGGCATTGACCGCGCTTCACTCGCGCTGATGAACATGGTTTCGAGCAACATTACACAGTGGACCCTCCTGGCCGCAACTCTCCCGATTGTCCTCTCGATCAGCCGCGGTGCTCCGTCGCAGATCGTTTTCGATCCGCAGCAATCCCGCGAAATGTGGATGACGCTCGGCCAATCGCTTTTGGGTATCCTGTTCCTGCTTGAGATGCGCCTGCTTTGGTGGGAGGCCGCGGCGTTGTTTGCGCTGTTTGCTGTCTCGCTCGCGCTTCCGCAGTTCCACGTGTGGTTCACCTACGCATACTTCGTGTGGTCGGGGGTGGAGGTCCTGAAGCTTCTATTTGCCCGCACGCTCCCGAAAGCACTGCGGGACTTCGTCGAAATCTGGCGGGCTCACGTCATTCCCGTGAGCGCCCTCTAGCCGTTTTACGCACAAGCCTCCACCAGCACCACGGTAAGGTCATCGTTCTGCTGCTTGCCCCAATTCGCAAGCTCGTCCACAATCCCGGAAGCGCCGGATTCTACAGAGCCCGCGCCTGCGCGAGCCGCGCTTGCCCGGAGCCGGTCATCGCCGAAGAATTCGCCCGCGGCGTTGGCGGCCTCCGGTAATCCGTCTGTGTAGAGCAGGAAGCGGTCACCTTTTTCAAAGTTGCGTTCAACGGACGTGTACCCCGCGGCCGGAAGGAATCCGAGCATGAGCCCGTTTTCTTCAATCGGCTCAACTGTGCCGCAGTTTCGGATCCACAGCATCGGTGGATGCGCCGCGGCGCCATATCGCATGGTCCTTTGCTTGAAATCAAGATATAAGTACGCTGCTGTTACGAACTGCCCTTGCATTTTGCCGCAGAGCGTCTGGTTCATGCCGCGCATCACCTTCGCAGGGTCATCTGCGTTGTCCACCTGCGCCGCGATCGCAACCTTGACCATGCTCGCAATCAGCGCCGCAGGCACGCCATGGCCGGAGACATCCGCTATCAGGACACCCACCCGGTGCTCATCGAGCACCAGGAAATCGTAGAAGTCTCCGGCTACCTCGGTCATGGGCAAGTACCTTGCCGCGACTCGCATCAGAGCGCTGTTCGGCATCTCGCGCGGCAGGATCGAGAGCTGAATCCGCCGCGCCGTTTGCAATTCGGCCTCGATATTTCTGAGCCGGTCCTCTTTGGTCCGCGCACGGTCGACCAGCAGCCAGATGAGCGTGGCAAGGAATACTGCGAAGCCCACCGGCTCTGGATCGTACTGCATGTGAATCCAATCGTGGATGTTCCCGAGAACCGTCGCAAACAATTGAGCGCCAATCCCGATCTGAAGGATTCTTGCTTCCGGCAGTGAGCTTCGTTTTAGCACCAGCAAAGCGCCCAGCGTTACAGTTGCGATCAGCACGATCACATTGTTGGCTGTGTGCAGAGTGCCAGGCGTTCGCTTCGCAATATCCAACGCGATTCCAGCCACGGCGAAACAAATCTGGAACACGAGCACCCACCGTAATACTCTGCGCCACGAAGGAAAAAGCTCACCGATCAGCAGATTGGCCGGGATCGCAATCACGTAGGTAATCACAGCCACGGCAAACATCGCGGCTTGGCGCGCGACGTTCAGCGTGAACGGAACCGTTTGCGAGCTGGCCAGCAAACGCACGCCATAGAGAGCCGCAAAGAGCGAAAACCAGATTACGGCGCGGTCTTTGTCGGGGGCCCTCAGCAGATACACCGCCGCAATCGCGGCAACTGCCAGGATCAGAACTCCCAGTACGACCGGAGTCACGTCGTCCCGCAGCACGGTGCGCATCTCCTCGCGAGTCAGCCATGGGGGAGTTGCGGCTACAAGCAGAAAGCTAAACACAGGTGACCATTATCACTGCATTGGCGATCACTGCATGGGCGCGTAGTACCCGGTCCGCCACTTCGCGTTCAGACGCGGCAAACCTCGCGGCGGTACCACCTGAACCTTCACGCGGTGATAGCGCCCATCACGCTGCTGATCTTTCGGCGAATAGCCCAGCACATAGCGATTCCGCAGATCGATGCCGATTTTAGCCGCGATGTCCGGAAGCTCTCCTACGCTCGCCGTGAACACGCGCCCGCCGGTCTGCTCCGCAATGTTTGCCAGCAAGCGCGGCCCGTTGATTTCTTCGGGCGACCCGTAGCCTCCGAAAACGCCGATCGCATAGATCAGCAAGTCGCTTTCCCGCACCACATTCGTCACTTCCGCCGTCGTATAGCGGCTATGGTTGTCGCCGCCATCGGAAATGATCAGAAGCGCTTTCTTGTGCTTCTTCGATTTCTTCATCTCATGCATGGACAGATAAACGGCATCCAGCAGCGCGGTCGATCCCTTCGCTTTGGAGTACAGAAGCTCGTCCTCAATTTTGCGCGTGTCGCCGGTCAGCGGCACTACCAGCCGTGGCGCGCTGTTAAACTCCACCAGCGCGTATTCGTCTTCAGGATTCGACAGCTTGAAGAACTCCATCGCCGCCCGCCGCGAACTGCCTAACGTATTGCTCATGCTGCCGCTCGTATCGAAGACCAGGCCGACGGCTACCGGCTCATCTTCCATGGCAAACTGCGAGACGGTTTGTTCCACACCATCCTCGAAGACGCGAAAATTTTCCCGCTCTAAGCCGAGCACGGGACGGTTCATCTTATCCCCGACAGTCACGGGAATCAGCACCAGGTTCGTTTCGGCCCGCAAATTGGTGCGAGGCTCCCGGGGTTCTTCGGCCGCGCGATGCCGTGGCTCTATCGAAACCTGTTGCCCCTGCAACGTCAGGAACACAACGGCGAGCCACAGGGGTATCACGTTAGAATGATCTCAGTTTCCGCTATGCGCAGTGGTTCCGGACAATGTGATTAGTTGATGACCTCACTGCCGGTCAAAGCGCATTCCACCAGCGCGTCCAGGGAGCAATGCTCCAGCGCGGCTTCGTGCGTGGCTTCCAAAACTACGGACGGAGCCTTGCCAGCGCGATAGGCGTCCATCCATCGGGACGCGCACAAGCACCAACGGTCGCCCGCCTGTAAGCCCGGGAAGCCCCATTCCGGATGCGGCGTGCTCAAATCATTCCCGTCAGCCTTTGAAAATTCGAGAAACTCATCCGTCATTACCGCGCAAACGGTGTGGCTACCGCCATCTTCAGGGCCGGTAACGCACG
>JALYXI010000016.1 GCA_030947245.1 Acidobacteriota bacterium | reverse complement strand
AGGTATTCGGGAAGCCAGAAGATCACAAAATAAATGACAGGGTCGGTGAAGAAGCGCGCCAAAATCAGGGTCCAGCAGCCCCGGTTCGTAATCACCTGCTGCCACGGAACCCGCTGGCCCGCGGGACGCGTTTCCTGCGGCGGAGCAATCTCATCTCTGAAACTGGCGTACTCGCGCTCACTTAGCCAGCGATTGAGATAAGGAGGATTGTAAAGAACCAGCCAGGCCGCAAGCCAAAGCAGCCCGACGGCGCCAGTGCAGAGGAACGCGAAACGCCACCCATAGGCCAGTGTGAGAGAAGCGATCACAACGCCGGAGAGCATGGCTCCAACCGACGACCCTGCATTGAAAATTCCTACGCCCAGCGCGCGTTGCCGGGCCGGAAACCATTCGTTGATGGCTTTCGTTGCCGCAGGCCAGTTCCCGGGCTCGCCCAGCCCCAGAAGAAATCGCGCGCCAACCAACGACCAAGTGCCGCGGATAAGCGAATGCAACATCGCCGCCCCGGACCAGAAGGCGATAAACAGTGCGAAGCCGCGCTTAGTACCGAGCCGGTCGACGATATATCCCGAGCCGGCGTACATGATCGCATATGCGAGAAAAAAGGCGACGAGACTGTACGAATAGTCTTGCTCACTCAACCCGAATTCCGTTCGGATCTGTTTCGACACAACAGCCAACGCTCCACGGTCCAGGTAATTGATCGCTGTCGCCAGGAACAGCATGGCGGCCAACACCCAGCGAAGTTTAGGAATTTTCATGTTCCGCTTCCGTGACCGGCAGCTTGCCACGCGTTAGAATCAAGCAAACGTATCGCTTTCACAGGTAGCTCAAGTTCCTATTCCTATTCATGCCGTTCAACATTCACCCGATCCGCGAATTTCTGGTCCGTCCCTCTCTGCCGCCCGCCCTGGGCCGCATGTCTGAACTAGCCTATAACATTGTTTGGAGCTGGGAGCCGGTAATCCGCGCATTGTTCCGCCGCCTGGATTCCGAGCTTTGGAAAGGGTCTGGATACAATCCCGTCGCCATGCTGGGCCGGGTCTCCCAGGCCACGCTTGAGCGGGCCGCTGCGGAGCCCCGCTACCGCGCTCTTTATAAGCAGGCCTGCGATCGCTTCGACGCCCACATGACGCGGGAATCACCGGCCAATCCCGAAGGCAAGCTCATCGCGTATTTTTCCGCCGAGTACGGCCTCACCGAGTGCCTTCCCATTTATTCCGGCGGACTTGGCGTCCTTTCGGGCGACCATATGAAATCCTCCAGCGATCTGAATCTGCCCCTGGTCGGCGTGGCGCTGCTGTATCAGCTCGGATATTTCCGGCAGTACCTGAATGCGGATGGCTGGCAGCAGGAACGCTATCCCGAAAACGATTTCTACTCGCTTCCGGTGAAGCCTGTGAAGAACGCCGCGGGCGAGGACTTGAAAGTTTCCGTATCCCTCCCCACCGGTCCCCTTGCTATCAAAGTGTGGGAAATTGCGATTGGCCGCGTAAAGCTGTTTGCGCTCGATACCAATATCCCCGAAAATGTGCGGCCCGAAGACCGCGGCATTACGGAGCAGTTATACGGCGGAGATAGCGAGACCCGCATCCGGCAGGAAATTGTGCTCGGAATCGGCGGTCTTCGCGCCCTGCAAGCCATGGCGCTTGAGCCCACTGTGTATCACATGAACGAAGGGCATTCGGCCTTTCTCGCGCTGGAACGCATCCGCGTCTTCATCGAAAAGCACGGACTCTCCTTTGAAGAGGCTCTGGAAGCAACCCGCACCAATAACGTTTTCACCACCCACACGCCTGTGCCGGCCGGCATCGATCTGTTTGATCCCGGAATGATGTACCACTTTTTCCAGAGTTACTGCAGCGAAGCCGGCATCGAATTCGACAAGTTTATGGGCCTGGGCCGCCGCAACCCGGAAGATCGCGGCGAACGCTTCTCCATGGCTATTCTGGCCTTGAAGACTTCCGCTTACCGGAACGCGGTCAGCAAATTGCACGGCGAGATCTCGCGGGAGATGTGGCATGAGCTGTGGCCGGAAATCCCTGTCAATGAGATCCCGATCACCGCAATCACCAACGGCGTTCACCTGCCCAGTTGGTTGAACGGCGATTTCGCCGATCTGTTCGACCAGTATCTGGAACCGGACTGGCGCGAGTTTAGCCACGACTTTGGAAACTGGAGATTGGTAAAAGAGATTCCCGATGAAGAGTTACAGGAAGCGCACCGCCGCAGAAAACGCAAGCTGATCGGGTTCATTCGTGACCGGCAAACGGCGGCGGCCCAACGCCGGAAAGCATCTGCTACTGAACTGCGCTATTCCGGCGAAGTGCTGGATCCGAACGCCCTCACCATCGGCTTTGCGCGGCGCTTCGCCACCTATAAGCGCGCCACTCTTTTGTTCCGCGATCCGGAACGGCTCAAGCGAATCCTGCTCAATAAAGATCGTCCCGTGCAGATTGTGATTGCGGGTAAAGCGCATCCGAAAGACCAGCCCGGTAAGACATTTATACGGGAGATTGTTCAGCTTTCCCGCGACCCGGAATTGTGGAAGCACGTGGTTTTCATCGAAGACTACGACATGAAGGTCGGCCGCGAGCTGGTCCAGGGCGTCGACGTTTGGTTGAACACCCCCCGGCGCGGCGAAGAAGCTTGCGGCACCAGCGGCATGAAGGCTTCCATGAACGGCGTACTCAGCCTGAGCATTCTGGATGGCTGGTTCGATGAGGCGTATGAATATTCGGGAGGCTGGGCGATCGGCGACCGTGAGGAGTACGCCGACGATCAGGACGGCCTGCATGCCAGCGCGATCTACTACCTCCTGGAGAGGGAAATAGTGCCTGCTTTTTATGAACGCCGCGAGCAATCCGAGCGGCACGAGTGGGTGCGGCGCATGAAGCAATCCATCATGAACGTGACACCGCGGTTCGATTGCCGCCGCATGGTTGCTGAATACGATCAAACCCTGTATGAACCGGCCCATCGGGGATTCATCGAATACCGGTCGGGCGATTTTAAGCAAGCCCGGATACATGCATCCTGGAGCGCGCGTGTGCGGTCTGTCTGGGATCGGGTGAACTTTGTTGAGACCAGCCCGGCGCCTATCGGTCCCGTCGCCAGCGGCCGGCCTGTCTCCATTCGCGCAGCCGTGGAAATGGCCGGATTGGAACCGAACGACGTCCGGGTGGAGGTGGTGATGGGCAGGGTGAGCCCTTCCGGCGGTCTGGAAGACACTGCGGTAATCGAATTGCCTGCATCGGAGAGTGTGGGATCGGTGACCGTGTTCTCGAAAGAACTGACGCCGCAGTATACGGGCCGCCTGGGTTACGCCTTGCGCATTAGTCCCAACCATTTTGATGATCCTCGCACTCGTCCCTGTACCAGTCTCCTCAAATGGGGAAAACTGTAAACGGTAAAAGATTGGAAAGTGAGCGGAATCATGGTAAACATGTACTTGAAGCCATTGAGGGCGCTTCCCCCTCGTTCAGTTCCGGATGTGAACTGCGCTGAAGGCTCACTGGAACACTTCGACTTACACCCGCGACCCGTTTGACAGTCCAGGTTTGACAGCCTCAGGCATTTTTCGACTTGAATGATTCAACGATTTAGCTAAGGAGCACCATCCTGCATGGACGGCGACCGCAAATATTCACAACGTGGTTACCAGGAATCGGATCGAGGTAGTACTAAGCCATTTCGAAATGGCAATGGAAAGCCCCAAGGGCCTCGTCCTTCGATAGATATCACCGGACCCCGGTTGCCCCGGTTGGTGCAGGCGGTTACGGCAACCCGCTGTTTCAATTGTGCTACCCAGATCGCCGCCAGCACGGACCTGAATGCTGTTTGCCCCAAGTGCGGCATAAAGCTGCATTGCTGTAAACAGTGCGCCCATTTCGAACCTTCCACCCGGTTCCAATGCACCAAGCCGATTCCGGCGCGCATCCCGTTTAAGGACAAACCGAATGAATGTCCGCTGTTCACCCCACGGATTACCGTCGCGCGCGATGCCGCGGCGCAAGTCCCGAAGGCCCCTGTTCCGGACCTGAACTCTGTTGCTCCTCGTACCGCCAGTGACGCCCGAACCGCGTTCGATCGCCTGTTCAAAAAATAGATGCGCAAAGCTCTGATCACGGGAATCACTGGCCAGGACGGTTCCTATCTTTCACAGTTTCTTCTTGAGAAAAATTATGAAGTGCATGGCATCGTTCGCCGCGCCAGCACATTCAACACGGACCGGATCGATCACCTTTATCATGACCGGCACGATCCCGAAGCGCGGCTCTTCCTCCATTACGGCGATCTGACTGACGGCAGCTCCCTTCGCCGTATTCTGCATAAAGTTCAACCGGATGAAGTCTACAACCTGGGTGCGCAGTCCCATGTGGCCGTATCTTTCGAACAGGCGGAATACTCGGCCGATGTTGTGGCAACCGGAACCCTGCGGCTTTTGGAAGCCATACGCGACTACACCGCCGTTACCCAGCGGCCCGTGCGCATCTATCAGGCCGGCTCCTCTGAAATGTTCGGAGCCGCCAAGCCGCCCCAGAATGA
>JALYXI010000012.1 GCA_030947245.1 Acidobacteriota bacterium | reverse complement strand
CTCTGAAATAAATGAACCTACGTATAGCGCGGCGATTTATATTCATGACGACCCCAAGCTGAAGTTACAGCAGATGGAGGCACAAATTAACGATACTTCCGATCGCACGAAGCGGTTTGTTTATCTTCCTAGCGCGGCGAAAGCGGCCCTGGAGGCTGGCGACAATACGAAAGCCGAGGCGTACGCGATCGAAGGTCTGAAGTTGGCCGACGCCGTGGCAGAAAGGCACATGCGGTATCATACTCCTCGTCCGAAAGCCGGAACTGGGAAAGCTGATTATTACTGCAACTTCGTCCTGGGCCGGCTAGCCATTCTGCGGGGCGATGTGCGTCTGGCTGAGAAATACTCATTGCTTTCGGGGCAAACCGCGGGAGACGCTGTCTTAAATTCATACGGCCCCAATCTGTCGCTTGCCCTTGAAATATTGAAGAAGGGTGACGCCTCGAGCCGGCAATCGATACTCAGTTTTCTGGACGAGATTAGAAGCTTTTGGAAAATCACTCCGCAAGTTATCGACGAATGGGTGGCTGATATTCAGGCGGGCACGTTGCCCGACTTCAAGCAGCAGTTGTACTACTGAGGAAAAGATTGTGAAAGCTTGTTTTTATGTGCTTTCCGCTCATCCTACCGGCCGGTTCACTTCAACTGCAGCGGTTCGCCGGTTCCCCAGGGCCGCCTTCCAGGCAGGGAATAGCGCTCAGGTACTGGTAGATGGCAGTAAGCTGACGGTCAGTCATCCGCTGAAATGCCGGCCATGGCATCACCTGAAGAAGATCGCCGTTGAATGGAAAGGCCAGGCAGTTGGTAGTGATTGTGGCCGAACAGCTAGGGTGGACATGGTCCATGTCCACACCGGTTCTCATGATTTGGATGAAATTCAAAAGCGTGTCGCCCCCCACGGGCAGCCCACTCTTATCCGGCGTCAGGTTTCGGGAGATGATTTCCGCTTTTGGACCCGGACCGAACGAACCGAAGTCCTGGTTGCCGCCCAGGTAGGTGGAAGGATTGATCTGCTTCGTCCCACTGAAAAATGGCGGGTTCGCGCCTTGCAGGAGGTATGGGTTTCCAGGTGCTGCGAATGAGGTAGGGGGGTTCGAGTGACAGCCATTGCAGTCGGCAACGACGTTTACCAGGTAACTTCCCAAACCCACCATGTCCGGGTCATTATTAGCAATGGTCAGGCGAATGCCGCTGCTTGCGGCAATGGCGAGGCCCGTCTGAATCATCTGCTTCTCATCTTGCGATTGGTTGAATTCATCGGCTGCATGAACAGAGGAGGACCCAATGGACATTCCTATTACGGCGATGGCGGCAAACGCCGCCCCGGCTGTCAAAATCTTCTCGAAGTGGCGCATTATCATTGTTGACTCTCCTATTTGGGTCGGCTGGATCTTATCACGGACAAACGGAAACACGCCAAGGAAACTGACACTGGTCTCACCGGTTTAGTGATAAATATCGCAAGTCGATTGCCGGGAAGGCGTGAATAGAGCCAATGAGCGCGGAAATCAGGATCGGTACGTCGGGCTGGCATTACAAGCACTGGGTAGGCGCCTTCTATCCCCCGCGCTGGCCAGCGTCAAAGATGCTCGGGTTCTACCAACTGCGTTTCGACACGGTCGAAATCAACAACAGTTTTTACCGCCTGCCTCCCGAGAAGGCTCTGAACGGGTGGCGATTGTCGACACCGCCGGGCTTCTGCTTTGCGGTGAAAGGCAGCCGCTTTCTCACGCACATGAAGAAACTGAAAGATCCGGGACCCGGAATCGATAAGTTTTTCTCCCGCGCCGATCTCTTGGAGGAGAAGCTCGGACCGGTCCTGTTTCAGCTCCCGCCGAACTGGGAAGTGAACCTGGGGCGCCTTGAGAACTTTCTCGACGCGCTTCCGAAGTGGCATCGCTACGCGTTCGAGTTCCGCAACGCGACGTGGAATACTCCGGAGGTCTTGCAACTCTTGCGGCAGCGCAACGTAGCGTACTGCCCGTTTCACCTTGCCGGTTATCAATCGCCGGTAGAGATCACCGCGGATATCACCTACATTCGCCTGCATGGTCCAGGCGGTAAGTATCAGGGCAGCTATGATGACGAAGCACTCCGCGTATGGGCGCAACGCATCAAGGATTGGCGCCGGGAATTGAAGGCCATCTACTTCTACTTCGATAACGACGATTCCGGCTATGCCGCGTATAACGCTCTAAGATTGCGGGAACTCATCGCCTCGTGAACTATGCATCTCCAAATGGCCAAACCCGCTCTACCGTCTTACTCAACATCCAGTGCTTGTCTTCAGCGTTCAGGAAGGGCATGTCGTCGCGCACAACCCGGAGAGTTTGCTCATAGGTCGCGTGCGGCAGGCACACGGGCCAGTCCGTCGCCCACATCAGGCGTTCCGGCCCAAATGCGGCATGCAGCCGCTTGACCAGTTCCTGGGCATCCAGCCATGGGTATCGCTGCTTTGAAAGCTGCCAGGTGTGCGACACCTTGACAAACAGTTTCGGGCGCCGCTTCAGGGCGATCAGCTTTTCGAGTTCCCGTGGCTGGTCCACCGGGCAATCCGCCATATGGTCGATCACCACGGTCAAATCCGGATACTGATCGGCCAGCTTGCCGATGGCGGGCATCCGGCCGATCGGCGCATAGATGGTCATCGGCACGCCCAACTGCTCACACCTCTTCCAAAGCCGCGGCATCAGCGGACCTTCAATCCAATCGCCCGAGGAACCGGCGGCCGGGCTGATACGAATGCCCCGGAACCCTTGGGCAGTCAATTCCGATAAATCGTCCGGCGCGTCCGGGCTTTCCGGATTGACGCGGGCCACTCCCTGAAAGGTTCCCGGATATTCCTTCAGAACACTAGCCAGATAGCTGTTGTCAAACATGTAGTGCCGCACCTGAATGATCACGGTCTTAGACACGCCGTTGGCTTTCATCAACTCCAGCAGCATCCCGGGCGTGCGGTCTTCGGCCGGAGCCTTTTCGCCCTTCGAGAATGGATATTCAGGATCGTGCTTCCATACGTGAACATGCGGATCGATGATCCGGTAGGAAAGCGGGGCGGCAAGTGTTGTCATTGAAGCTCCGGCGGCAAAAAGAAACGGGCGGCGGCCCATCATAAGAGAATTGGATTCCTATCCCTAACCATTATGGATCTCACATCAAGATCAGCCCGCGCCGCGGTTTCGCAGGGGCTGATCGCGTGGTCTACGGTCGTTAGCGATGTCTACACGCTTTCAGGCGCGAGCGCTCCGGTGAGGATCGTAAATGGCATATCCTGGTCGGAGAACAATGAAACCGATTCCGGTAGAGAAACAGCAAGCCTTGGTAGAACGCCTGACCGACGCCTGTGGGGGCGCTTATAGCCCGGAAACGCGCCGGAAGCACTTCATTACCGGGCCGCAATGGGCCGGCGCTTACGAAGGGCATGCGCTGTTTCACGCTCCCACCCGGGAGCCCGTCAGCTTCGAAGAGGTGATCCGGGAATACGCGAAAATCGGGATTGGTTGGTGGTGCACTCACGATACAGACGTGATCCCCACCTCAGCGCTGGGCAGGGACGAACAGCACAAGATTGTGGAAGCCATCAAGCAGGCGCTGGCCGGCAACGGCTTGCGCTGCTCCATGGTAACCACCGAAACGTTTCATCACGCGGTATGGGCGGCAAGCCCGGCTGCGGAATCGCCTTCGGTCCGCGAATATGCGGCGTTCCGCGTGAAAAACACGGTCGATATCGGCCATGAATTGGAAGCGCAATTCGCCGTCTACTGGCCCGGCTCGCTGGGTTACTATGTCCAAGGCGCGGTGGAGGAAACCGAGACCCTGCGCTGGTACGCCGAAACGCTGAACGCTGCCTGCGAGCACGATATCGAAGCCGCCCGAAAATATGGCAGGCCAACCCTGAAGCACTGCCTAGAAGCCAAGCCCTTCGAACCCCAGGCGGAGATTTTGCTTCCCACCAGCGATGCCATGCTCGGCTTTATCGCCTCCGGGTTACTGACCCATCCTGAGATGGTCGGCCTGAATCCGGAGTATCTGCACGAACTCATGTGGGGTGGCTCCCCCCGTGCCGCCCTGGCGCGGGCCCTGCTCGCCGGCAACCTCTGGCATTTCGATATCAACGACGGTTACCGCCTGAAGCATGATGTCGACATCGCAGTCGGCCTGGTGAATCCGCTCGACTGGCTGAACGTCCTGGTGCTCCTCCGCAGCCACGGTTACAACGGCCCTTTCAATCTGGATTACAAACCGCCCCGCACTACCAGCAATTACGGCGTGTTCCGGGTAAGCTTTCCGACGGCTATAGACCGGTTCATTACCCTTTGGGACATGGCGGGCGAAGTAATGACCGATCCCATAATCAAAGAGGCCACCGACGCGCTTAAGGCTGGTGGAGAGGTTAAGCCCGGCGCCGATGCCGAGGAGATCACCCGGGCTAACCGTGAGCTTTTGACCCTGCACGAACTAATTGGCCACCGCTTGGTGCAGATTTTGCTGGGTCTTCATCGTGGCCGTACATTTGCTTAATCGAGGGCATGGAGAAGCTATTGATCGCAGCCGGTCTTGTGCTGGTCGCGATGGGCCTGCTGCTTCGTTTCTGAGGAGGATCCCCTTGGCTGATGCGCCACTACTTTACCCGGCCCATCTTATCCAGCGGCCAATAAACGAAAACCGCTTTTCCGTAAATCAGCTTGCGATCCACAAATCCCCACGTTCGGCTGTCGTTAGAAGAACTGCGGTGATCGCCCAGAACAAAGTACTTGTTCATCGGGACCGTCGTTTCAGCCATTGAAATATGGTCGCGGTACTCGTCCGGGACGTAAGGCTCAGCTACCGCCATCTTATTTACGTAGACCGTCCCTTCGTCTATTTCCACCCGGTCCCCGGGCGTGGCAATTACGCGCTTAATATAACTCTTGCTGGTGTCCCAAGGGAAAAGAAACACCACCATGTCGCCGCGATCTACGCGATCCGGGCCAAGCCGGTACGTGAACTTGTTGATAAAGATGCGCTCCTGGTCCGCTAACGCCGGCATCATGCTGGTTCCTTCCACCTTCACCGGCTGGTATAGAAACACAATCAGAATGACCGCGAACACTACGGATAAAGCAAGGTCACGCAACCACGCAATGCCGCCGAGGAACCCGTTTTGCGGCGCAGGTTCTTGGCTCACGGAAGAAGAGACGCTGTCAGGGAGCAAGTGGTTTCCCCGTCATCAGCCGGAATAATACAGGAAGGGGAACGGCCCCTTCTTTTAGAGCGGCGTCGTGGAATGCCTTGAGCTGAAAACTCTTTCCCTTATACGCTTGGTACTGCTTCCGCACTCGGGACCAGTCCCGCCATCCGACAAAGTACGCCGGCAACTGGGCCGAAGAAAGCTGCGCCCGCCGGATCTTCGCCACTGCTTCTTCATGCTCCTGGAACGTTTGTTTCTCCATCAAATCCAGCGCTTGCTGCTCCGTCATCCGGTCTGTCTGCAAGCGGATGTCCAGGATCGCATTTGCCAGAACCCTGAGTTCCTGCTTCAAAAATGCAAGACGAAGCTCCGGCGAGTTGTTTAGAAAGCCCTGGTCCAGCATCACGCGGGTCGCGTACTGCGCCCATCCTTCGACGTAGGGCGTGTTGCCCCAAAGAGCTCGTAACACCTTGCGGGTCTTCGGCTGAACCTCGTTAGCAAATTCGGCCTGGACATAGTGTCCCGGCATCGCCTCATGAACGGTCAGTAGCTTTAGATTATAGAAGTTGTCTTCCCGCAGTTTGGAACGAATCCGCGCTTCGTCCCAATCCGGCGGAAACGGCGTAATCCAGTAGAAAGCACCCGATTGCGGCTGCAAGACCGGCGCCGGATTGAACCCGCCTACAGCATAGATGCCCCTCATGAAAGCGGGCGTGTCGATGACTTGCAAATTGCCGCGCGACGGAAGCGTTACGATTCCCTTCTGTTCCACAAACGCGCGCGCCTCGGCCAAGTCGGCGCGGGCGTCGCCCATGTAACTAACTGGAGTGGAGTGCTGTCCGGCAACAATGTCCAAAGCCGCCAAAATGTTCCCCCGTTCATCGGCCGCTTCGGCGTGTCCGCGCGATTCCAGAATCTTCTTTGCAAGCGCCGCCATTTCCGATCGAACCCGTGGCAGATCTTTCTCAGCCGCCGCCAGCACCTGATCCGGAGACTGGTCGGTTCCCAGCGCGAACCGGAACTTGGTCTTGTAGTTCGACTCTCCGAGCCGCCAATCCGGAGTCTTCCCATTGCGGATTCTCTTGGGGAGCTCTTGTTCGAGAAAACGGTCGAAGGATCGAAGCGCCAATAGCGCGCGTTCCGCCGCGCGGCCGTACGCAGGCCGCTGGTCTTCAGGAATGAACCGCCGCAGCGTTTGATCCACCAGAGCGATGTTTCCTTGATTTTCATCGCGAGCGACTTGAATCCAGGGCGCGGGCGCGGCCACTAAAATTCGGATCACGTGATCGAAGAATGTGGGAATTTGATCGAGCCGCGCAATAATATGGCGGGCCCGTTCGGCCTGGGGCGCATAGTTCAGAACATACGGATTGAAGAGCGCCGCACCCGCCAGTTCGACATAGATAGTGGGGTTGTGCCGCCAGCTCTGAGCAATGTCCAGATCGAACAGCATGTAAGCCAACTGATCCTGAATGATGTCGTAGTCCGCGCGTTCTTCCGCGGACAGACTCGCTGGATCGACTAATGAAATTTGCCGGTGAAACGAGCTCAGATAGGAACGCTGGCTATCAATGGCGGCAACACTGACTTCATCCAGCGCCGTGTCGAAGTTCCGGCCCTGGTGGGAGTGATAACCCTGAGCCGCGGCGCTAACGGGCGAGAACGCCAATACGCTGTAGACGAAGTCATCTTCCAGGACGGAAAATGCCGGGGAGGCCTTCTTACAGGAGTAAAAAACGAGTAGGACGGCCACAAAGGCCCCGATGCGCAGCACTAAAAGGTGAAGTTCAGACCGCCGCGAAAGCTGCGGGGAGTCCGCATGAGCAGGAGCCTGCGCCCATCCGGTAAGCTGAACGGCAGATAACCTTGCGCAAGCATATTGCGGAAATCAGCTGTCACTTCCATACGCGAAGAAAGGCCCAACACCGCCGGAACAGGCTGCCTCAGATACAAGTTCAGACCCGGCTCGGGATGCGTCGGCTGTGTGGAATAGAGATGTCCGGAGGTCGCCGAGCGGTAATCGCTCCATTGATAACTGGCCAGAAATCGCGTGCCCGTGACCGGAGCTACGCCTGAGGCTTGAGTCGTCAAAGCCTGCCGGTGCGCCGCGTGGATCCGGGCTCGCAGGTCGTCAGGTTCCGCGCTGATCGGAGCAGCCGTTTCGGGCACCAACACGCCAACTGACCCATAAGTCATGATCAGTTTATAGCGGTCGCTCAGGCTCTGAGTAACCGAGGCAGTGTAACCGATCGTGTGATAATCGCCTGCGTTGAAAACAGAGGTGTTCGAGAATAAATCTGGAAGAATGTCCCCTGCGAAAATATCTCCGCCCGGGGAAGACACTGTAAGCGCCGCATTCGTTACGGATTCCCTGTA
>JALYXI010000468.1 GCA_030947245.1 Acidobacteriota bacterium | reverse complement strand
GTGGTGCTGCATGTGGCGCCGGAATCGGCTGTGGGCGGGCCCTTGGGGCTGGTGCGGACTGGGGATTGGATTGAGTTGGATACAGCAGGGCGAAGAGTGGAGTTGCTGGCGCCGGAGCAAGAGTTGGAACGGCGCAGGGCTGAGTTTGTTCCACCTCCCGCGCGGTACAGCCGAGGGTATGGCCGGTTGTTTCTGGAGCATGTGACTCAGGCAAACCTGGGGTGTGATTTCGATTTTCTGGAGGGCTAGGCGAGGACGATGGCCGGGTGGTAGTAACAACGGTTCGTTTGTTCGGCGATTGCGATCAGTTCGCCGGATTCGGAGACTACTTTCAGGTGCGGGGTTTCGTGAGGCGCTGAGAAGTCCCGGCCTTGCCGGATTTGCATTGCCGTTGCCACGTCTACGGTGTGTGTGGAGAATTCCGGGAGCATGCCGGACAGCGGGATCAGGGTGTTGGCTTGTGCCAGAGTGAAGTCCCCGGAGACGGTGCGCCGGAGGTTTATCAAATGAGCGCCGCAGCCTAACGCTTGGCCGAGATCGTGGGCCAGTGTGCGGATGTAGGTCCCCCCCGAACAGCGGATGTTTACGCGGACGGTAGATGTGCGCACTGACAATACCGCGAGTTGGTGGATTTCCACTTCGATCGGGCGAAGTTCGACTGCGATGTTTTGGCGAGCGGATTTGTAGGCTGGGGCCCCGTTCACTTTTTTCGCGGAGTACTGTGGCGGGATTTGTGTGATTAGGCCGCGGAATGGCTGCAGCGCGGCCTCCAGAAGGGCTTCCGTGAGGGTGATGGTGACTGGCTCTGAAGTTGGTGTGCCGGTGCGGTCGTACGTGTCTGTCGCAAAGCCGAACTGAATTTCCGCTTCGTAGGTTTTCGCGGCGTGTGTGTAGAAACGGGCCAGGCGGGTAGCGTTGCCGACCACCAGCGGGAGCACTCCCGTGGCCATGGGGTCGAGCGTACCCAGGTGGCCCACCCGGCGCGTTTTCGCTGCGCCGCGAAACTTGGCGACGACATCGTGCGAAGTCCAACCTTCCGGCTTGTCAATGACGAAAACGCCGTCCACTAACGCTGTGCTTCCAGTTCGGGCAGCAGTTTCTGAAGCACTGTTCCGACAACCTGCAGGCTCTGCGCGCTGAGCTTGTCCAGGGTGTCTTCCGGCGTATGCCAGTACCGGTTGTTGGGGCCGTAATCGAAATCGATCAGGTCGAGCGCTTTGACACCGCGCTCGATGAAGGGAACGTGGTCATCTCCGCTGACTCCTCCATCGGGGAGGAAGTATTTCGCGTAACCCAGGCGCGCGGCGGTGTCCCAAACCAGCTTTTCTATCGACGCGGCAGAGCCTGAGTTGTATACCAGGCCGAGATCTTTGTCACCGATCATATCGACGTTGACCAAGGCCTTGATCCTGGAAAGGAAGCCTTCCGTCTGCCATTTTTCGGCAAGGTGGCGGCTGCCGTAAAGGGAATTGGCGTCCGTCCATTCCCCAAAGGCTTCTTCGCCATCGAAGAAGACCAGGTAGACATCGTCTTGCCGAGGGCTGCCGGAAAGGGCGGAGGCCATTTCCAGGAGGAAGCCGGTGGAAGAGCCGCCGTCGTTAGCTCCGGCGAAATTGGGAATGGCTTTGGTGTCGTAGTGCCCGGTATAGACAATGGCCTTTCCGGATTTACCCGCGAAGCGGCAGAGGATGTTCTTCATGGGCACGGGGCCCTGCGGCGTTTTGGCGGAGAACTTGTCTTCGGTAACTTCGCAGCCATCGGTTTTTAGCTGGGCGAGGATGTAGGTTTGGAGTTTGTGAATAGCCGGGGAATCGGGCGGGCGCGGACCGAAAGCTACGGCCCGCCGCGTAAAATCGAGGGCGCGGCTGCCGCTGAAATCTCTTGCGGAAAGGGCGGTGGCAAGAAGTAAACAGATCAAGAACGTTTTGCGGTGCATACGTAGCCGAGAGTGAAATTCTTTTCGCGATCGAGAGCATCAAAGGCCGGCAGAATGAGCGCCGGAAGGACCAGAAGCAGGGCAGCGGGCGGGAACAGCAGCCATCGCGCACCCCCCTGGAAGAATTGTAGACCGTTCAGGAGCCGGCGCGAGAGAAGGCGAAAGTAGCCGCCTGCTGGAGTGATGGATAGACCGGTGAAGCCGCTTTCGGTGAGCAGGTGCTCCAGACCATGGAGGGTGTAGCGGAAGAAGTCGTGCGGAGCTTGGTGGACCTCCCATTCGTGCGGGGCGACGAGGAGGATGCGTCCGCCCGGACGGAGGACGCGGGCCATTTCGGCTAGGGCGCGGGATGGGTGCGGGAGGTGCTCCAGCGTAACGATGTTGAGCACGGCATCGAAAGTGGCGGATGCGAATGGAAGCGCGGCGAGATCGGCGATGCAATCCAGCTTGCGGTAATCCCAGGCAGGGTCGCCGACGGCAAGGTCGACCGCGGTGTAGTGCTGGCCTTCAAAAAGCGCGGCGTGGCGGCCTTCTCCAGCCCCTGCGTCGAGGACACGGGCCCCGGGTGGGAGCGAGGCGGCGAACTGCCTGAGCGCGGATTCGATAAGGGCCTCGAAATGAAGGACATGGTTCCGGAGAAACGCGGGGAGTTTGTAAGCGAGAGAGGTGATGCTCATGCGGTCTTTCGCGCTTCGATCATTACCGTCGAGCCGTGGCCGAACGCGGCTTCGAGCAAGGTGAAAGGGACGGCGGCCAGGACGAGCGCCAGATACGCGGCGTCTTTGATCAGGCTGGAGATGCCGCTGCGGTCCAAACTGCGGACGCGGCGGGCTACCGGCTCGAGCGTAGGGGCCAAGCTGGTGGCCAGCCCTGCTGGATTATCACGCCATGAGAATTGCCTTGTGCGGGTGATTTCGAAACCGCAATCGTGCAGGAGGCGCGTGAGATCCTGCGGGCGAAAATCATAGAGATGGCGGGGCACGTCGATGCCGTTCCAGCCGGCCCCAAGCAGCTTGAATTGCCAGCAAGCGATGTTGGGTACCTGGATAACGAGGCGGCCATTCGGTTTCAGAAGTGAACGGGCTGCGCCTATGTAGCTGTGAGGGTCGGGCAGGTGTTCCACAACGTGGAACATGGTGATTACTGCGCAGGAGGCTGGGGCGAGTGGAGCATGGGCGAGGTCGCCGCGGAAGGCCGGAACGCGGTTGTGGTGCCAGGCGACCGAGGCTGCTTCCTCGGAACTGTCGAGACCAAGGACGGGTACGTTGCGGAGCCGCAGCATGCCAAGAAGGAGACCGCCACCGCAGCCGACATCGAGGACGGGGCCGGTTTCGCGCGAGTTGCGGAGTGCCCGGTGCACGAAGCGGACATGGTCGCGAACGAGGAGACGGCGATAGGCCTCTTCGAACGCGCCCGCGGTGTTTCGTTCGGGCTGAAACCAGTAGTGGCGGGGGTAGTACGACGCGAGTTCCGCGCCTTGGGGAGCGGGGTGCATCCGTACAAGGCCGCATTGGGTGCAACGCACGACGGGAAAGGAGCGCGCCGTGGTGCGGTACAGTCGATCGGTGCCGCGGAAGAGTTCGGCCGTTCCGGCGCTGCGGCAGAGGAGACAACTCAACGCAGTGCGGCCTGAGTGGAAAGTTCCCGGAGCCCGATACGGTGACTGAGGATTAACTGCCTCACTTCGGCCGGCGCGAGTTGGCGAATTGCGGCCAATCGACCGCGTTTGCGAAGCATGCGAGGCAGAAGGAGCAGAGCTTCAAGATCGCCCCATAGAAGAGCGGCCATCAGCTTCACCTTGCCGCGCCAACCCGGAAAAAGGTTAGTTTCGCCCTGACCGGAGAGCGATGCATGAGCACCGGCCAGCAGACGCCGGAAGTAAAACCATGGATTGAGCCAGAGAAGGCTTGCGGGAAATAGTTTGGCGGCCAGAAGGACGCGGTTGCGCTCAATAAGCTTAAGCCGCTTCATGCTTCCGAGCCCCAAAGTGGACCCGCGATGGTGGCGGGCGACCGCAAACGGGGTGTACAGGCACTCCCACCCGGCGATTCGGGCGCGAAGGCCCAACTCCGCATCGTCGCCGTACGCGAAGAGGTCCTCGTCGAAGCCGCCGATTTCGCGGAGCATGGAAGCGCGGTACATAGCGGCGCAGCCGTCGGGCCAGAGGACGGGTTCAATGCGGTCGAACTGGCCGGTGTCAAGCGCGCCCGTTCCGCGTCCGCGGTTCTGGCCATCGGGATAGATCAGGTGCCCGGCTTTGTCAATGCGTTGCGGGTCTTCATACACAAGAATCTTCGACGCAGCCATGCCGGTGCGGGGGGACGTGAAGGCATCCAGAAGCGCGGCCACCCATTGTGGATCCGCTTCGGCGTCGTTGTTCAGAAGCGCTATGAACTCCCCGCCGGCCGCCGCGATGCCCTGGTTGTTGGCGGCGCAAAAACCGCGGTTTGACCGGTTCAGGATGACCCGCACTTCGGAAAATTCGGCCGCGATCATTTCCACCGAGCCGTCGCTCGAAGCATTATCCACGACAATGATTTCGAGGGCGGCGTTCTGCTGATTCCGCAACGAACGCAGGGCGTTGCGAAGCAGATTGCGGCGGTTCCAATTCACCACTACGGCGGAAACCAGCGCTTGCACCACCGGGGTATTATAGCGTTCAGGTGACCTCCATAGGCGAGACGTTGCGGCGTGAGCGCCTGGCCCGCGGTCTCGACCTGCAGCAGGTTTCGCAATCGACCAAAATTGGAACACGGATGCTTCAGGCGATGGAGTCGGACGACTTCAGCAAATTGCCGGGCGGTGTGTTCACTCGCAGCTTCATCAAGCAGTATGCTGCGGTGTTGGGCTTGGACCCGCAATCGCTGGACGAGCAATTGCGTGGTTTGCAGACGGAAGCAGAGGAGCCGCCGCGGCAGGAAGGCCGGCGGGAAACTATCGCCGAGAGGTCGCACTACTCGCTTTCCGATTACCACGGAGGGCGAAGTTCGGGCTCGCTGCTGCAGAGTCTGCTCTGGGTGGTGCTGGCGATGGCAGTGGGGAGTATCGTTTATTATTTGATGAACCGAAGTGCGGATTCGAAACCATCTCCCTCTGCCATAGA
>JALYXI010000481.1 GCA_030947245.1 Acidobacteriota bacterium | reverse complement strand
CAACCGGCCGCCGCAGTCGTGCTTCTTGCACTGCGTGACCTGGCCGCATTCCCCCCTGGTGTTGCCCCCGGTCTGCGCCAAATCGGCGTCATGTTGCCCTACACGCCTCTGCATCACCTTCTGTTCTCAGGACCCGTGGCCTGCATGGTGATGACCAGCGGCAACATCAGCGAGGAGCCCATTGTCATCCGCAATGAGGAGGCCATCGAAAAGCTTTCCCCTTTGGCGGACCGGCTGTTGCTGCACGATCGCGATATCTTCATGCGCGTCGACGATTCCGTGGCGCGTACGTTCGAGGGCATTCCGCGCATCTTGCGCCGCGCGCGCGGTTACGCGCCCGGAGCCATCGCGCTGGCGCATGACGTTGGGGAGGTGCTTGGAACCGGCGCGGAGCTGAAGAACACCTTCTGCATCACGAAAGGCCGCTACGCGATTCCGAGCCAGCACATCGGCGACCTGGGAAACTACGAAACGCTCCAATTCTTCGAAGAGACTCTGAACAATTTGCGGAGTGTCTATCAGGCAAAGCCGCGACTCATCGCGCATGACCTGCATCCCGATTACCTGAGTACCCGCTGGGCGCTCGGGCGCGCTGAGCCGAAGCTGGCCGTACAACATCACCATGCCCACATAGCGAGCTGCATGGCGGAGAACGGGATTCGCGAGAAGGTGATCGGAGTCGCGTTCGATGGCGCGGGATTCGGAACCGACGGCCAGGTTTGGGGCGGCGAGTTCCTGCTGTGCGGCTATCACGGGTTCGAGCGGTGCGCGCACCTTCGCTACGTCCCGCTGCCCGGAGCAGACCGCGCCGCGCGTCAGGGCTGGCGAATGGCCGCCGCCCATCTCTCGGACGCCCTGGGTCCGGAGTTCCGGCGGCTCGATCTGCCTTGTTGGACTGTGGCGTCTTCTCATTCCTGGAAGCTGATTCAGCAGACCATCGAACGGCCTGCCGTCCGGACGTCAAGCTGCGGACGGCTATTCGATGCGGTGTCCGCCATCTGCGGAATCAGCCTGGAGAGCGGCTACGAAGGCGAATCCGCCATGTTACTGGAAGCGGCGGCGGAGGAAACGGAAACTGGTGAAGCGTACACGATGGAGTTAGACCGGCGGACTGATCCATGGACCATCGATACGCGGCCGATGATGCGGCGGATCGCGAAGGAAATCGCGTCAGGCCGCTCATCCCGAATAGTGGCGCGTTGCTTTCATCATTCAATTGCGCTTATGATTGATTCGGTTTGCGGTAAGCTTCGCGAAAGGAACGGCGTGGACAAAGTTTGTCTTAGCGGCGGGACGTTTCAAAACTTTACGCTCCTCTCGGATGCTGCCGCTTTGCTCCGCCGAAGCGGCTTCCACGTATTCCTTCACTCGCAGGTTCCACCGAATGACGGCGGCATCTCACTGGGCCAGGCCGTAATCGGCGCGGCGTTTCTTGAAAGGATGGATTCCAATGTGTCTCGCGATTCCCGGTAAAATCAGCGCTCTTCATGAAAACGTGGGCGTGCCCATGGCAAAGGTGGATTTCGGCGGAATCACGCGGGAAGCTTGCCTTTCGTATGTGCCCGACGCGCGCATTGGCGATTATGTTTTGGTGCACGTAGGCTTCGCCATCAGCAAAGTAGACGAAGAAGAAGCTCAGCGCACTTATCAGTATCTTTCGGAGATGGATCAACTCGCCGAATTACAGGACGGGGAAGAGGAGTCAGGCCATGAAGTACCTTGACGAGTATCGCGATCAGCACGTCGCCCGGAAAATAGTAGACGAGATCAAAAGAGTGATCACCCGCCCCTGGGTGTTGATGGAGGTTTGTGGCGGCCAGACCCACTCCATCGTCAAGCACGGGTTGGATTGCCTCTTGCCCGAACAGGTGGAACTGGTCCATGGGCCGGGTTGTCCGGTCTGTGTCACTTCTCTCGAAATGATCGACCGGGCGCACGCAATCGCCCGTAAGCCGGAAGTGATTTTCTGCTCATTCGGGGATATGCTGCGCGTCCCGGGGTCGAATGGCGATCTGTTCAAGATCAAGTCGGAAGGCGGCAATATCCGCGTCGTATACTCGCCGCTCGATTGCTTGAAGATCGCTCGCGCCAATCCGGATAAGCAGGTTGTCTTCTTCGCGATTGGATTTGAAACAACCGCGCCCGCCAACGCCATGTCCGTGTGGCAGGCCCGTGAGCAGGGCATCCGGAACTTCTCCGTGCTGGTTTCCCATGTGCTTGTGCCCCCGGCGATGACTGGAATTCTGGATTCGCCGAACAACCGCGTGCAGGCCTTCCTGGGCCCCGGGCACGTGTGCGCGATATCCGGCTGGACCGAGTACGAACCCATCGTCGAACGGTATCAGGTACCGATCGTGATTACAGGCTTTGAGCCGATCGACATTCTGCAAGGCGTGTTGATGTGCGTCAGGCAACTGGAGCAGGGCCGCGCGGAATTGGAGAATGGTTACGCGCGCGCCGTTCAGCGGGAGGGGAACGCGAGCG
This sequence comes from Acidobacteriota bacterium, assembly GCA_030947245.1. Lineage (GTDB taxonomy): Bacteria > Acidobacteriota > Terriglobia > Bryobacterales > Bryobacteraceae > JALYXI01. The sequence continues at coordinate 4,847 of JALYXI010000481.1, read as the reverse complement.
CTCAGAGCATGATTGCGCGTGTATTCCGGGTTTGCGACCGCGCTTGGCGTGGTCTCGGCATCATCCCGCAGAGCGGTTTCGGGTTATCCGAAGAGTTCCGCGATTACGATGCGGAACGGATCTTCGACGTGGGAAACATACACGCAGTCGAGCCCGCCATCTGCATGAGCGGCGAAATACTCAAGGGGCTGAGGAAGCCACTCGATTGTCCCGCGTTTGGAAAGCAATGCAGTCCGGAGAACCCCTTGGGCGCAACCATGGTTTCCTCGGAAGGCGCATGCGCGGCTTACTATAACTACGGACGCCATCTGGTAAATGTCGAATCGCTGGTGGGAAGAGCATAGAACAACCTGATGGAAAAAGATTTCGTCCTGGCGTGTCCCGTTCCCATCACGGAGCGCAAGAATATCGTGATGGGGCACGGCAGCGGCGGCAAGTTAAGCGCGCAGTTGGTCCGCGGCCTTTTCCTTCCCGCTTTCGACAATGAATATCTTCGCAAGCTGGATGACCAGGCCGTTTTCCAGGCCGGAACGGCGCGGCTGGCGTTTACAACCGATTCGTTCGTGGTGACGCCGCTCTTCTTTCCGGGCGGGAATATCGGCGAGCTGGCTGTGAATGGAACCGTGAACGATTTGGCGATGAGCGGCGCGCGCCCGTTGTTCCTTTCGGCGGCATTCATCATGGAAGAAGGCCTGCCCCTCGACGAGTTGTCGCTCATTGTGGAATCCATGGCGCGGGCCGCGCGGGAAGCCGGTGTGTCCATCGTCACGGGTGATACCAAAGTGGTGAACAGAGGCTCAGCCGACAAGCTATTCATCACGACATCGGGAGTGGGCTTAGTGCCGGAGGGCGTGGCCATCTCGGCTTCCAATGTCCGGCCGGGCGACGATGTGATTGTCAGCGGCTCGATAGCGGACCATGGCATGGCCGTGATGTCCGTGCGCGAGGGCATGGAATTCGAAGGAGCGATTCTATCCGATACCGCTCCGCTCTACTCCTTGGTGGCGGCGATGACGGGAGCCGGGGAAGTACACGCGTTGCGCGACCCTACGCGAGGGGGCTTGGCTACCTCGTTATGCGAGATCGCGTCCTCTTCGTCAATCGGTATTGAAGTGGACTCCTCGGCGATCCTGGTGCGCGAGGACGTAAAGGGCGCATGCGAGATACTCGGGCTGGACCCTTTGTTCGTTGCAAATGAGGGCAAGCTGGTGGCTTTTGTTGCCCATGAATCATGCGCGGCGGTTCTGGAGGCCATGCGCCGCACAACTCATGGCGCGGACGCCCGCGTCGTGGGGCGCGCGGTAAATGAGCATCGCGGTATGGTGCTCCTCAAGACTGATATTGGCGGGACTCGTATCCTGGATCTTCCCTTCACGGAGCAATTGCCGCGCATCTGTTAATACAACTTTAGTGATGGGTGTTATCGGACACTAATGGCCGCTTGACGGCGCTTCACCATTGGAAGAGAATTTACACGGAGAGTAAAAGTGCCCATGCAGGCAGAAGTCGCTCCTTACGGCCGATCCACTCAAAGGCCGCCAGACGTAAAAGAAGTTCACATTCTCTGGATCACGGCGGGTCTTAGCTGCGATGGCGATACAATCTCCATCACAGCCGCGTCTCAGCCCAGCGTGGAGGACGTTCTCCTGGGTGCCATCCCGGGCCTACCGAAAGTCCACTTACATAACCCGGTGCTCGCTTATGAAGTCGGCGACGCTTTCATGAAGTACTGGTATCAAGCCTGGGAAGGTAAGCTCGATCCCTTCGTGCTGGTCGTCGAAGGTTCGATTCCCAACGAGAAGATTAAGAAGGAAGGCTATTGGGCCGCTCTCGGAAACGATCCGGAGACCAATCAACCAATTACTACGTGCGAATGGATTGACCGGCTTGCGCCCAAGGCCACCGCGATCGTCGGCGCGGGGACCTGCGCCACCTACGGCGGCATTCACGCCATGCAAGGCAATCCGACCGGCTGCATGGGTCTGGCCGACTATCTCGGCTGGGACTGGAAATCGAAAGCGGGCCTGCCGATCGTGAACGTTCCAGGATGTCCCGTGCAGCCGGACAACTTCATGGAGACGCTCCTTTATCTCCTCTACCAGCTAGCGGGGCTTGCGCCCATGATTCCGCTTGATGACCAGTTACGGCCGAAGTGGCTATTCGGCCAAACCGTCCACGATGGATGCGACCGCGCCGCCTCCTACGAGCAGGGTGATTTCGCCGAGGATTACAATTCGCCGAAGTGCCTGGTCAAAGTCGGATGCTGGGGGCCGGTGGTCAACTGCAACGTGCCGAAGCGCGGCTGGATGGCCGGTATCGGCGGATGTCCGAACGTGGGTGGTATCTGCATTGGTTGCACAATGCCCGGGTTTCCGGACAAGTTCATGCCCTTTATGGATGAACCCCCCGGAGCGAGAATCTCCGCTGCTGCCATCAGCGTTTACGGGGCCGCGATCCGGTCGCTCCGGAGCATCACCAATCACACAGTCAACAAAGAACCAAAGTGGCGGCACACCGGACCCCGGCTTACGACCGGTTACCGGCCACGTGCTTTCTAGGCGGTAAAGAGCGCATACAGGAGATCCATTCATGGCAACAGTCTTAGAGCCCGTAGTTTCCAAAGAGAGTTCACAGCGCCGCCTCGTCGAGATGAATTGGGATCCCATCACTCGGATCGTCGGCAGCTTGGGTATCTACACCAAAATCGATTTCGAGAATCGCCAGGTCGCCGAGTGTCACAGTACGTCTTCCATCTTTCGCGGCTACAGCATTTTCATGAAGGGTAAGGACCCCCGTGACGCGCACTTCATCACCAGCCGCATCTGCGGCATTTGCGGTGATAACCACGCCACTTGCGCCTGCTATGCCCAGAATATGGCTTTCGGCGTCCGGCCGCCCAATATGGCGGAGTGGATTACCAATCTCGGTGAAGCGGCCGAATACATGTTCGACCATAACCTCTATCAGGACAACTTGGTGGGCGTTGATTTCTGCGAGCAGATGGTCAGGGAAACCAACCCGAAGGTACTGGCCAAAGCGGAGCAGACTTTGTCCCCCCACGCCAACGACCACGGTTACCGGACCATCGCCGACATTATGCGCGCGCTGAATCCGTTCACCGGGGGGTTCTATCTGGAAACGCTGCAGATGAGCCGCCTCACCCGCGAAATGTTCTGCCTGATGGAAGGGCGGCATGTGCATCCATCCACGCTTTACCCGGGTGGTGTGGGAACCGTTCCCACTGTTCAGCTATTCACGGACTATATGGTCCGCTTAATGAAATACGTCGAATTCATGAAGAAGGTGGTGCCTCTGCATGACGACTTATTCGACTTCTTCTACGAAGCGCTGCCCGGGTACGAAGAAGTGGGGAAACGCCGCGTCCTGCTTGGATGCTGGGGATCGTTCCAAAACCCGGATGTCTGCGACTACACCTACCAGAACATGGATAAGTGGGGCAAGGCCATGTATGTCACCCCGGGCGTAGTGGTGGATGGCGAGTTGGTGACAACCAACCTGGTCGACATCAATCTCGGGATCCGGATTTTGTTGGGCAGTTCGTATTACGACGGGTGGGCAAACGACGAAATGTTCGTCAAGAAAGACCCTCTGGGAAACCCGGTGGACAGAAACCACCCCTGGAACCAAACCACCACGCCGCATCCGCAGAAGCGCGATTTCAAGAACAACTACTCATGGGTGATGTCGCCCCGGTGGTACGACCAACGGACGAGCGATTACCTCGCGCTCGATACGGGCGGCGGACCCCTCGCGCGATTTTGGGCCACCGCGCTCGCCGGGATCGTAGACATCGGTTACATCAAAGCAACGGGCAAGAGCGTCAAAATCTACTTGCCGAAAACCGCCGGCAAACCCGAAGTTGAGTTCGAATGGAAGATCCCGAAATGGAGTAATGCACTCGAACGCGACCGCGCCCGGACCTATTTCCAGGCATACGCTGCCGCTGCCGCTTTGCATTTCGCCGAACAGGCGATGGGGGAGTTGCACAAGGGCAATACCAAGACATTCCGGGAATTCAAGGTGCCGGACGATGCCATCGGCTGCGGATTCCACGAAGCGGTGCGCGGGGTTCTCTCGCACCACGTCGTGATCCGGGACGGCAAGATCGCCAATTATCACCCCTATCCCCCGACACCCTGGAATGCCAGTCCCCGCGATATTTACGGCACGCCGGGCCCATACGAAGACGCCGTCCAGAATACGCCCATCTTCGAGGAGAACGGACCGGAGAACTTCAAGGGCATTGATATCATGCGGACGGTCCGCAGTTTCGATCCGTGTCTGCCGTGCGGTGTTCACATGTACCTGGGCAAGGGGAAGACGCTCGATATGCGCCACTCGCCGATGTTCGGTGTGCAGGCGCACTAAGCCCGCATGGCAACGGTTGACGAAGAGCGTGTCCGGCGCATCGAAGCTCTGGTGCGCCGGTTGGAAGAAATCCCCGATCCCGAAAGCCGCGCGACCGCTCACTCGCTGATGGAAGCGATTCTGGAACTCCACGGAGCCGGCCTGGAACGCATGATGGATATCGTGTTCGATACCGGGGAATCCGGCAAAATCGCGATCCGCCGTTTTGCCGGCGATGGTCTGGTTGCGAGTCTGCTGGTGCTCCATGGTTTGCATCCCGACGACCTGGAGACCAGAGTCCAGCACGCTTTGGGCAAGATGCATGGCAACGCCGAACTGATGGGCGCTTTCGAGGGCACAGTGCGGGTGCGCTTGACGGCCAGCGGGTGCGGGTTGAAAGAATCTGTGGAGGCGGCTGTCCGCGAGGCGGCGCCCGACGCTGTGGCGGTTGTGATTGAGGAAATGGCTCCCTCAAACGG